>CAZLOF010000342.1:0-5568 GCA_964560745.1 uncultured Thermoflexus sp. | reverse complement strand
GCTTGAAGCTTTCGATTTTTAAGTTTGGTTTTACATGTATTATTACATGCTATCATGTAGTTATGCAAGAATTTACAACAACGATTACCGAACGAGGCCAAACCTCAATTCCAGCAGCGATTCGTAAGGCGGCAAAGCTTAGCCCCGGGCAAGTGCTGCGGTGGGAACTTTGCTCTGAGCGAGAGTTGCGTATTTTTATTACCAATCCTGCGGTGACGCGACCAAGTGCAATCGCAATGATTGGCTATGCACGACAATTCGATACAACTTTGCCCACTTCTACAGATGAATGGATGAAAATGCTGCGCGAAGGCGAAAGCGAGGACAGCAATCATGATGTGGGTGGTTGATACTTGCGTTTTATTAGACGTTGCATTAAATGATGTAACCTTTGCACTCGCTTCAGCGCATAAGCTAGACGAACTGCGCGAACAGGGTTTGTGCGTTTGTCCGGTCACCTTGGTCGAGTTAGCCCCTGCCTTTAAGGGCAAAATCAACCACATTCACCATTTTTTAGATCATGTTGGAGTCAATTATGAATCAAATTGGCAATCGAACGATACAGAAAATGCCATTGGAGCGTGGGCAAACTATGTGAATGCACGACGAGCGCGGCTTGCGCCCAAGCGTCCAATTGCCGATATGATGATCGGTGCGTTTGCGCAATCACGGGGCGGTCTCATCACTCGTAATCCAAATGATTTTGCCATGTGGTTCCCAAAATTGCCGATTGTTAATCCAGTGCTGAGTTAAATGCAAACAGCCTAAAAATAACGCTAAAACCAATCTTGATTCTTGATTCTTGGCTCTCTAAAATCTATGAACATTCAAAAAGTCGTCGTAATCGGCGCAGGAACAATGGGCGGCGGTATCGCAGCCCACTGCGCAAATGTTGGGTTGCAAGTAACGCTGCTCGACATCGCTGCCCCAAATGACCCGAAGGGTGATAAAAACGCCATCGTTAAGGCATTATGGGACAAACAACTCAAGCTCAAGCCATCGCCGATTATGTCGGCAGATGCGCCCGGGCGTGTAAAACTGGGCAACCTCGAAGATGATTTAGATGCGATTCGCGCTGCGGATTGGGTCATCGAAGTCATCATTGAGCAACTAGCGCCAAAACAAGCGCTGATGGAGAAGATTGAAAGCCGCCGCAAACCCGGCAGCATCGTCACCTCAAACACATCGGGCATCCCCATCAATGCCATTGGGGCGGGCCGCAGTGATGAATTTCGCCAACATTTGCTCGGCACGCACTTCTTCAACCCGCCGCGCTATCTAAAATTGCTCGAAGTGATCCCGACCCAAGACACATTGCCTGAAGTCGTGGATACGATGGTTGAGTTTGCCGAAACAGTGCTGGGCAAGAGCACGGTCATCTGCAAAGACACGCCAAACTTTATCGGCAACCGCATCGGCTCGTTTGTCGGTCAATATCGCATGATGGCGGCCATCGATAATCAATACACGGTCGAAGAAGTAGACGCGCTGACCGGCCCGATTATTGGGTTGCCCAAGAGCGGCACTTTCCGCCTGAGCGACATCGTGGGCAACGACATCGCGGGGCATGTGTCGGCCAATTTGTATGATCTTGTGCCAAACGACGAAAGCCGCGACATTTTCAAATTACCCGAACTGATGAAGAAAATGATCGAAAACAAGTGGTTGGGTAACAAAACCAATCAAGGTTTTTATAAAACGGTCATCAAAGAAGACAAAGCCGCCGGTGGCGGTAAGGAGTTTTGGGCACTGAATTTGCAGACGATGGCGTATGAGCCGCCGACCAAGCCGCGTTTTGCCGTGATTGGCGAAACTAAGGACATGGAACTGCCAGCCCGTTTCCACGAGATTTTCAACAACGACCGTTGGCAAGATGATCGTGGTGGGCAATATATCATCGAGACAACCTTGCCGGTGTTGGCGTATGCCGCCCGCCGCATCCCCGAAATTGCCGATTCGCCCGATGCCATTGACCGCGCCATTGAGCTTGGTTTTGCTAATGAAATGGGGCCGTTCAAAATTTGGGACGCCATTGGGGTAAAACGCGGGGTGCAAATGATGAAAGAGCGCGAGATCGCCGTGCCACAATGGGTTGAGGAGATGCTCGCCAGCGGTATCGAGTCATTCTATAAGTTTGACGGGGCCAAGATGACAGGGGTTTACACCCCAGTGCTAAGTGCTAAGTTGAAAGTGCTAAGTGAAGAGGGTCAAGCACTTAGCACTTCCAACTTAGCACTTAGCACTCATTTTGCCCCCATTCAACGCCACAAATATGTGTTAACGCTGAGCGAATGTGCCGAAGTTAAGCGCAATGCCAGCGCCAGTTTGCGTGATTTGGGCGATGGTGTGCTGGGGCTTGAGTTTCATAGCAAGGGCAATACGGTTGACCCATATATGTTCGACATCGCCAAAGCCGCGCTCGATGAGCTGCACAAAGACAAGTGGCGTGGTATGGTCATCGCCAACCAAGGCAAAGATTTTTGCTTGGGGGCCAATATCGGCATGTTTATCATGGGTATGGGCGATATGAATAAACTGGACAAGATGGCGAAAGACATGCAAATGACCATGCTCGACATTCGCTTTGCGCCCAAGCCGGTCGTGGCAGCGCCGCGCCAGCGCGTGTTGGGCGGCGGGGTTGAATGGGCCTTGATCGCGTCGAAGATTGTGGCTGCCGCCGAGACGTATATGGGTCTGGTCGAAGTCGGCGTCGGTATCATTCCGGGCTGGGGTGGCTGCAAAGAATTGTTGCGCCGCAATGTATCACCGCACATGAGCGACGACCGCGTTGATGCGATTGCCTATTTGCAAAAGGTGTTCGAGACCATTGGCTTTGCCAAAGTGAGCGAAAGCGGCGCCCAAACGCGCACACTCGGCTTCCTCACCGATAGTGATATTGTATTGCCCAACGACGAGCATTTAATTGGTTACGCCAAACAAGTGGCGCTCGATATGGCAAACGAGGGCTACACTGCCCCCGACCGCAACGCCAAGAGCATTTACGCTATCGGTAGCCGTGGCAAAGCCATCATGGGCATGGCAATTGAGCAACTGCGCTGGGGCAAATTTGCCAGTGCCCACGATGCCAAGATCGCCAAGAAGCTGGCCCATGTACTATGCGGCGGCGACCTCACCGCGCCAACTTGGGTGACCGAGGAGTATATCCTCGATCTTGAGCGCGAGGCCGCCTTATCACTCCTCACCGAACAAAAGACACAAGAGCGCATCAGTTATCTATTAAAGAATGGCAAGCCATTAAGAAATTAGTTGGAAGTGCTAAGTGCTAAGTGCTAAGTATTAAAAAGGAGTTAGAAGTGGCAAAAATTGAACGTTTTGAAGATTTAATTGCTTGGCAAAAAGCAAGGGAATTAACACAAGCAATTTATCAGGCGACACGTGAAGATGCTTTTGCAAAGGATTTTGGGCTGCGCAATCAAATTCAACGAGCAACAGTTTCGATCATGTCGAACATTGCAGAAGGTTTTGAACGCAATCGCCCAAACGAGTTTCATCAGTTCTTGTCGATATCAAAAGGCTCGTGTGGTGAAGTGCAATCACAATTGTATGTAGCCTTTGATGTGGGCTATATTACCGATCCTAAATTTTCAAAATTAATGACTCAAGCAAAGGAAGTTGGGCGAATTCTCAACGGCCTACGAATCGCCGTCGAAAAGCAAAAAAACAACTAACACTTAGCACTTAGCACTTTACACTTAGCACTCAAACAGGAGATTATTATGAAAGACGCAGTTATTGTCAGCGGCGCGAGAACCGCTGTGGGAAAAGCAATTAAGGGCAGTTTACGCACGACGCGGCCAGATGATTTGGCGGGCATCGCCATCAAGGCAGCGATTGAACGTGCGCCGGGGTTAGACGTCAAAGAAATTGATGATGTCATTCTTGGTTGCGCCATGCCAGAGGCGGCGCAAGGGTTGAATATGGGGCGCATCGCCGCCATACGCGCTGGCCTGCCTTACGACGTGTCGGGCCAAACAGTCAACCGCTTTTGCTCGTCAGGTTTGCAGACGATTGCGCTGGCGGCCCAACAAATCATGAGCGGCATGGGCGAAGCGCTTGTGGCCGGTGGGGCCGAAAGCATGAGCATGGTAAGCATGAGCGGCAATTATTTCTCGCCCAACCCAGAATTGGTGGAGCTAAACCCAGAAGTGTATATGCCAATGGGGTTGACCGCCGAGCAAGTGGCGTTGGAATATAAGATCAGCCGCGCCGAGCAAGACGAATTTGCGTATCGCTCGCATAGCCGTGCTGCGGCTGCCATTAAAGCAGGTTATTTCAAGGACGAAATTGTCCCTGTGCCAGTCAAGATCACCGAAATGGGTGCAAATAACATGCCTGTCACCAAATCATTCATCTTTGACAGCGATGAAGGGGTGCGACCCGATACCAGTATGGAAGGGTTGGCAAAACTCAAACCGATTTTTCATGCAATGGGCACAGTTACGGCAGGCAATGCGAGCCAAATGAATGACGGCGCAGCTGCCGTTGTGGTGATGAGCCGCGACAAGGCCGACGCGCTCGGGCTAAAGCCGCTCATGCGCTTTGTCAGCTTTGCCGTCGGCGGTGTGCGCCCCGAAGTCATGGGCATCGGCCCGATTGTGTCCATCCCCAAGGCTCTGAAGTTAGCTGGTTTAACGCTCGACCAAATTGATTTGTTTGAGTTAAATGAGGCCTTTGCGGCGCAAGCCTTGGCAATCGTCAAAACCATTGGCATAGACATCAACAAGGTGAATGTGAACGGCGGTGCGATTGCGTTGGGGCATCCATTGGGGTGCAGTGGGGCCAAGCTGACCGTGATGATGCTGAACGAATTCAAACGTCGCGGTGGGCGCTATGGCATGGTGACGATGTGCATCGGTGGTGGCATGGGTGCGACTGGCATTTTTGAGAATTTGCAAGGTTAGGAAGTCGTATAACCACGAAGGGGCGAAGGCTGCGAAGAATTTTTTCGCAGCCTTCGTCTTTTTCTATCGTTCGCTTAAGACCAATCTCGATTTCGGCATAAATTCGGCAACACTTCGGCAATGATTTCGGCTGTTGATTCGGCATAACTTTGCCTATGATTTTGTTTACAGGCTCAAACAAAAATAAAACAAAAACGAGGCAAATGAAATGACAACTATTTATCAACCCCAAGCATCTATCCGAAATTTAATCGTCCGCGTCGCCACTGTCATCATTCATCAAGCCAACGCCGTTGTAAAACAAGCCGCTGCCACCGCCCAAACCAACCTTGAATTACGCCACAGCTACAAACATAACGCTGGCAATTTGTATGCTCAGGCCGAACGCGCCCACGCCATTGATTGTTTGCGCATCATTGCTTGATTTAACCCAGTTTACAAATTAACTTCTCACACGAAGGCACAGAGGCGCGGAAAAAAAAGGTTCCCTCGCGTCTCTGCGTGAAAGCCATAGTAAACACCTCAGCCATAATATAACAAATAAATATGCCGATTTCACTGTCCCTCCTACAACTTTGCTGTAGGAGAGACAGATACTGTGTTAAAAGTCAAGCCCCTTGACGCTTAGAAGTGAAATCTGGGGAGA
>CAZLOF010000341.1:0-5581 GCA_964560745.1 uncultured Thermoflexus sp. | reverse complement strand
GGGCTTTGAGGGTGGGCCAGCCATCAAGTGGCGACAGTTTTTTGTGTTCATACCGCGCCAGATATTTAATCGGCATTTCGGTAATTTTGTAGCCACGGCGCAAAATCTTGGCGGTAATTTCAGCCTCGACATCGAAGCGGCGACACTCAAGGTTTAACCCTGTGGCGACTTCATTTGCCATCGCTTTGTAACAGGTTTCCATATCTTGCAGCTTGGCCCCATACAGCACATTGGTGATAAAGGTCACCAATTTATTGCCAAAGGCCATAAACCATTTTTGGCTGCCAAGGTCACGCACCCCATAAACCACTTTGGTTTCGCCCTTCACAATTGGCGCGACTAATCGCGCAAAATCATTGGGGTCATATTCAAGGTCAGCATCTTGCACAATCACAATATCGCCCGTCACATTTTGCAAAGCCGTTTGAATGGCTGCACCCTTGCCGCCATTGACGGCATGTGAAAAGATGCGTAAATTGGGAATATGTCCTTGTTGCTTTAAGATTTCATGCGTCCCATCTTTTGAACAATCATCCACCAAGACAATTTCTTTGTCCATATTGGGCAATTGCACGTCAGAGACACGCTGGAGAATTTCGGAAATGGTCCCAACTTCGTTGTAGACCGGCATAATGACAGAAAGTTTCATGCAGTCGTTGCAAGGGAATTGTAACTGACTTTTTTATCAGGCTAATGTTAATCGCCGATGCTAATCGCTGGCGGCCTTAATCGCCTTGGCGACATCAAGCGGCACAATTTTAGCCAGGTCTTCGACCGAGGCTTTTATGATGCCATCATACGAGCCGAGTTGGGTGAGCAAACGCTTGCGGCGTTGTGGTCCAATCCCGGGGATGGCATCGAGTTTGGAGGCCATGCCGATTTTTTGGCGTTGTTTGCGGTGGGTGCCGATGCCATAACGATGCGCCTCATCACGGATGCGTTGCACTAAATAAAACCCTTGTGAGGCGCGTGGCAACATGATTGAGGTGGCTTTGTCGGGCACAAAAATCTCTTCGTTTTGCTTGGCTAACGACACCACCGGCACCACATGCAGCAAATCAAATGCCTTTAAGACCTCAACCGCAATTCCCAACTGGCCTTTACCGCCGTCAATCAATAATAAATCGGGCAACAAGGCCCAGTTTTCTGAGCCTTGAGCCTTGAGCTTTGAGCTTTGAGCTTCAGATTTCGTGCCACCCTCCTTCTCGGCACTCTTTATTTTTAATTCCACATTCTTTTCTTCTTTCCAACGTTGAAAACGCCGTGTCAGGGCTTGGCGCATCGATTCAAAATCGTTGGGGCCGACGATATCGCGAATATTAAACCGCCGGTAATCGGCCTTGCGCGGCAAACCATGCACAAATGTCACCATTGCCGCCACAATGGCTGTGCCTTGAGTGTTACTAATATCAAAACACTCGATACGGGTGGGCAGTTTGGGCAAATCGAGTGCATCTTGCAATTCTTTTAACACGCTTTCTTGGCGATGGCTGTCTTCGGCCCATTGCGCTTTGAGCGAGGTCAGGGTTTCGGTGGCGTTGGTTTTTGCCAGCGCCAACAAATCGCTATCGGCTTGACTGCGCGATACGCTCAATTTCACATTGTGACCGCTGCGTTGCTTTAGCCAATTTTCAATAATAAAGGCTTCTTCGATCTGCGCCGGTAACAACACTTCGGGCGGCACATAGGCCGCTTCGTCATAAAAACGTTTGAGAAAAGCGTCGATCACAGCGGGTTCGTCTTCACCCTCGGCCCCATCCAACACAAAATATTCTTGGCCGAGCAATTTGCCGCCACGAATAAACATCACCTGCACACAGGTGTCACCTTCATCTTGTGAAAATGCAATCACATCTTGATCGGTGGCGCTGCTGCCCACAATGCGTTGTTTTTCGGTAATATGATGAATGGCCTTGAGTTGGTCGCGGTATTGGGCAGCGCGTTCAAATTGCAGATTTTCGGCGGCTAACGCCATACGTTGGGTTAAATCTTGCGATACGGTGTCGGTTTTGCCTTCGACAAAATCGCATAGCCGCTGAATGGTAGCGCGGTAATCGGCACGTTGCACTGCCCCAATACACGGCCCGCCACACAATTTAATATCGTAATAAATACAGGCCCGTTTGTCTTGACCAGTAATAACACGGTCACAACTGAGAAACGGAAACATACGCCGTAGGGCATCACGGGTTTGGTAAATGGCCCCGGCGTTGCTATAAGGCCCATAATAACGTGCGCCGTCTTGCTCCATGCGCCGAGTAACGGTGACCGTTGGAAAATCATCTTGCCATGTCACCTTTAAATACGGGTAACGTTTGTCATCTTTTAGGCGAATGTTGAAATGCGGCCTGTGGTGCTTGATCAGTTCGGCTTCTTGAATCAGCGCCTCAAGCTCGCTGCCGCGCACAATAAATTCGATGCGGGCGATCTCTTTCACCAGCCGCCCTGTTTTTGGGGTGACTACCCATGTGTTTGGGTTGAAATATGAGCGCACACGATTGCGTAAATTTATCGCTTTGCCAACATAAATAACCTCGTTTTTGGCGTTGTAATATAAATAACAGCCGGGCGCCGTGGGCAGCGTCCGCACTGTTGCTTCGAGATGTTCGGGGATTGCCATTTAGGGGAGAAATGCAAAGTAGAAAGTGGAAAGTGGAAAGTAAATCACTTTCCACTTTCCACTTTCTACTTTGCACTTAGCACTTATAACTTTAGAATGACCAACTCACCCTTGCCGATGGGGATGAGGGTGCTGAGAAAGCCGGGCGTATTGCGTACGACATTGGCAAAGGTCTGCATTTCATCGGCATGTGAGATGGCATTATCGACCACAATCACACCGCCGGGCATGAGAATACGGCGCAGATCGCCCCACCAGCCGACATAATTTTCGCGCTCAGAATCGAGAAAGATAAAATCAAATTCACTGTTAAATTGCTTGCGCATAAACTCGCTTGCATCGAGCAGCAAAAATTGCACCCATTGGCTTAATTTGGCCTTTTCTAAATTGGCGCGGGCCATTTCATGTTTATGCGTCAGAATGTCTAACGTTGTCACTCGGCTTTTGAGACCTTGCGCGGCCAAGGCCAGCCAAATGGTGCTATAGCCATTCGAGGTGCCAATTTCTAAGATGCGCCGTGATTTAAGCGCCCGAACTTGCCATTGCAAAAATTCGCCTGTTTCACGGGTAATGTTTAGCATCTTGTGTTGGCGACTGCTTGCACTGGCATCGTTGCTTTCTCCAAATTGCTCAAGCTCGCGTAACAGTATATCGAGTTCGGGTGTCATATAGACATTCTACTTGATTACCAAGATGCATTCACTCTATAATCCATGCTTTACATCGTATGTCAGTTTTACGCCGTCTGCTCAAGACACTCATTCCTTCACAGCCACTCCAAACCGCACTCGCCCGCGCCTTTAATGAATTTAAAATTGCTCGCGCCTCGGTATCGCCCAATTCACCTCAATTTAGCGCCCTGCAAGGCCGCAAAGACCTTAAGCTGCATCTTGGCTGTGGGGCCGATGTGCGTAGCGGCTGGATTAACATCGACCTAATGTTGACTGCGCCTGTTGGGTTTGATGTAAGCCAGCCCAACACAGCATGTATTAGCTACGATTTACGTAACGGTTTGCCTGTGCCCGATGGTTGCGCCAAGATGGTGTTTTCGTCACATTTTTTTGAGCATCTTGAATATTGGCATGGCAAAAAATTGATGGCCGATTGTTACCGTGCTTTGCAGCCCGGCGGCATATTTCGCATTGTTTTGCCCGATTACAAATTATTTTTTAAGGCGTATTTGGCTGGCGACCGCAGTTTTTTTGAGCCATTGCGTTATGGCCTTGTTGAGGCCGAGACTGCTACCTTGGCCGATTTTATGACGTATGCGGTGTATCAATTTGGTGAACACTGCACCATTTATGATGTTGAGCGGCTTGAGGTAGTGTTGCGCAATATTGGTTATGGCGAGGTGCGTGTCAGTCAATTTGACCCCGCCATTGATGTTGATAATGAACTGCGGCGCAAATTTTCATTTTATGTTGAGGCAGTAAAGATTTAATTACGAATTACAAATTATGAATTGGAAAACAAAACAATTCATCATTCGTAATTCGTAATTCGTAATTTATATGAACTTATCTGGTTTGGTTATTAAGGCGCATAGCGGCTTTTTTACGGTGGTTTGTACTAATGGGCAAACACGGGTGTGTAAGGCGGCGGGGCGTTTAACCAAAACCAAGCATAAAGAAGATGTGTTGGCGGTGGGTGACAGGGTAACGCTGGAAGAAGTGGTGAGCGAGGATTGGGTGACGGGGCGTATTGTCGAAGTCGCCCCGCGCAAACGCATGTTGGCTCGTCGTGACCCGGTGGTCGATACGAATGGGCGCGAGATACGCCAAGTGATTGTGGCGAATCTGGACCTTGTGGTATTTGTATGCGCCTGCGCCGAGCCAGACTTTCATTCGCGTATGCTCGATCGTTATTTGGTAGGGGCCGAGGCGCAAAAACTGCCCATCATCATTTGCGCTAACAAGGTCGATTTGGTCGGCATGGCTGTTGCTCGCGCCATGTTTGCCGATTATGAACGCATTGGCTATCGCGTCATTTACACCAGTCGGGCGGCTGGCACTGCGCAGCCTGATGGTATTGCATTGCAAGATGGTATCGACGAATTACGAGCGGCATTGCACGGCAAAATTAGTGTATTGACCGGCAAAAGCGGGGTTGGTAAAAGCAGCCTGATGAATCGGCTAAAACCCGGCTTGGCGCAAGAGGTGGGCGCGGTCAGCGAATCATTGCAAAAAGGCAAACATACAACGGTTGCGCCGCAATTATTTGCGCTCGATGCCGAAAGTTGGCTGGCCGATACACCGGGTTTACGCGCTTATGCCATTTGGGATGTGCAAGCCGAAGAATTGGATGCCTATTACCCCGAAATTACGCCTTTTATTGGCGATTGTGAATATTCCAATTGCACCCATACCCATGAGCAGGGGTGTGGGGTTGCCAAAGCCGTTGCGCGGGGCGATGTAAGTGCTGCCCGTTATGATTCATATTGTCGGCTGCGTAGTGAGTTGTCGCGGCAGAAACGCTGGTAAGGGCAGGCAACAGACCCACCTTGATGGCAAGGCATTATTTTGCCGTTAGTTGGCGATAGACTTTTAATGTTTTGCTTGCGGTGTGTTGCCATGTGAATTGTTTGGCGCGTGCCAAGCCAGCATTTTTTAATGTGAGCCGTAGGGCTTCATCTGCAAGCACCCGGCGACAGGTGTTGGCAATCGCTTGTGGGTTAGTGGGGTCAAATAACAGCGCCGCATCACCCACCACTTCGGGCAACGATGAGGCATTTGAACATGCGACTGCGGCCCCACATGCCATTGCCTCAAGTGGGGTTAGCCCAAATCCTTCATAAAGTGATGGAAAGACGAATAAAGTGCAGGCCGTGTAAAGTGTCGCCATATCTTCTGATGGCACTTCGCCGATAAATTTTACATATTGCGCAATGCCCAATTTTTCAGCCAATTGTTGGGCTTGTGGGAAACGCGGGTCTTGATGCCCCGCAATCACGAGGTGCTGAGT
>CAZLOF010000340.1:5291-5620 GCA_964560745.1 uncultured Thermoflexus sp. | reverse complement strand
CAATCGGGCATGAGCGCAGCTGCGGCGTAGCGTCGGCGGTAATGGTCGCGGATGTGCTGGCGAAATTGGACGTATTGGCGCGTGCACCCCAACGGCAATTCGATAAATTTATGCTCGTCGAGGGCACTCACGCCTTGGGCCGTCGCTTGCCCACCCAGCCAGTCGGTGGTTTCGGTGAGAATGACCGAGCGACCCGCGTGGCAGGCCGCCAATGCCGCCGCCACGCCACCCATCCCGCCACCAATAATCGCAATATCGGCGGCAATGGCATTGACAATAGTATTAGCAATGCCTTTGCCGCTACGATCCAGTTTGCCCATGCGTCAGGT
>CAZLOF010000340.1:0-5281 GCA_964560745.1 uncultured Thermoflexus sp. | reverse complement strand
GGTTATCCTTTTACCGCCCCAGCCAAGCCGCCAACAAAATTGCGCTGCATGACGCTAAAGAAGAGCAAGATCGGCAAAATAGTCATGACTGTGCCCGCGCACAAAGCGCGAAAATCGGAGAAAAACAAGCCCGATAGCCGCGCCAAACCCACTGTCAATGTCCACATACTGCGATCAGTCAGCATCAGGCTGGGCCACAAAAAGGCGTTCCATGCGCCCACCAGCGAAAAAATTGCCACTGTGGCAAGTGCTGGGCGCACTACCGGCAGCAATACTTGCCACCAAATGCGAATTTCGCTCGCGCCATCAATTCGGGCGGCTTCGAGCAAATCATCGGGCACACTACGCATGGCCTGTCGCAGCAAAAAGATATCGAATGCGCCAGCAATATTTGGCAAAATAAGGCTGAGAAAATTGTTTTTTAACTCAAAGGTGCGCACCATCATGACATAGCTGGGGATGAGCGTCAGTTCGGATGGCACAAGCAAGGTCGCCAATAGGGCATAAAAGATAATATCACGGCCCTTAAAACGCATTTTTGCCAATGGATACGCCGCCAACGAGGTCACGATCAATGTGCCAATGACCACACATACCGACACAAAAACACTATTTAAAAAGTAGCGCCAAATAGGCAAATAATTCCACACCTTGATGTAGTTATCGAAGGTAGGTTCGAGCGGAATAAAGCGTGGTGGCGTGGTGGCGATGGGTTCGTTTGGGTTTTTTAGGCTGGTGCTAAGCAGCCAAACAAAGGGCAGCACCGTCAAAATAGCCGCCATGATAAGCAAGCCATACCATAACACCGGCTCAAGTTTTTGGCTGCGATTGGCTGAAATCGTCATAATAAATTAGGCCTCCTGTCCGCGCTCGCTGATACGCAAATTTAAAATGCTGAGGGTGAGCGTAATGAGTAACAAAATGATGGCGACGGCGCTGGCATAGCCAAAATGCGACAAGTTGAATGCCTCTTTATAGATGTAAAACACCATTGTGTAGGCACTGTTGAGCAATCCGCCACGATCACCGGTGACAACATAAATTTCGTTGAACAACTTAATGGCCGCCGAGCTAGAAATAATGGCGACAAAGGTAATGACAGGGCGCAAACCCGGCAAACTGATATACCAATGCTTTTGAAAGTGATTGCAGCCATCAATCAGTGCGGCCTCGTAAATCTCTTGCGAGATTGATTGTAGCCCAGCCACAAACACAACCATGTAGTAGCCAACACCGGTCCAAATCGTGAGCAACATACAGATCGGCAGCGTCAACCACTCGTGATATGTGTAATCTACGGCCTCAGTGGCAAAACCCAGCGACAATGCGATACTATTCACCAAGCCATCGCCAGCAAACATCCAGCGCCACATGGTGCCGACGGCAATCGAGCCAGTAATGACAGGGATGTAATATAGCGCCCGAAAGAAGCTGATGCCGGGCAAAGTGCGATTGACCACAAGCGCCAACCCCACCGCAAACACAATGATGATCGGGGTGACCACCAAATAAAGCAATGAATTTTTGAGCGAGATATAAAAATTATCTTCGCCAAACATCTTCACAAAATTGCCCAATCCCACCCATTTTGGGTCGGTAATAATATCGTAGTCGGTAAAACCGAGATAAATGACTCGAAAAAATGGGTAAAAAACAAATAGCGACGTTAGAATAAGCGCTGGCGTTAGAAAAAAATAAGGGGTCAGTGAAAGTCGGCGAGCCATAAAAGTGTGTTTTAAACGTGTTTAGGGGTAAATAAAAATCAGCGATTCATGAAAGTGCGTTTGCCGCCGATCTCATCATCTCGCCGCATGCATCGGCATGCGGCGAGATGATGAGATCGGCAATGCAGCGCCACGTCTCAGGTTTACCCTTGTGTAACCATAGCAATATTGCTGCTTACATTCGACGGGTCACCGGCTCATCTTTACTTCAGCAAAGCATTCGCCTTGGTCGCCGCATCCTTCAGCACAGTGGCGGGGTCTTTGCCACCCAAAGCGGCTTGTTCAAATGCAGTCTTGAGCAAGTCGTTCACTTCTTTGGCCTTCGGGGTGTCGGGCATGATATTCTTCTGGTTGCTGATGATATTCTTCGCAATTGGGCGCACGCTATTTTCAATAAAGGTGGTCTTTTCTGCAAAGAATGGGTCATCATAGCTCTTTGGCGTGGCTGGGTAAATGGGCACAATCTTGGCAAACTCTAGTTGATTGCGTGGGTTTGTGAACCATTGGGCCAATGCCAACGAAGCCTTGGGGAACTTTGTGCCTTTCGACACATTGATGAACATCGGGCTGGGGGGATACTTGCCGCTCTTGCCGGCGGCACCGGGCACAAGGGCAATATAACCATAGCGACCCGGATTGGCCTCGCGCACAACACGCACCAATTGTGGGCCTGAGGCCCAGAACGGAATCTTGCCTTGGGCAAATTGATCGAGACCAACGCGGTCATTGGGTTCGGTCAACAATTCTTTCACCACGCTGCCAGCTTTCACCATGTCCACATAATTTTGCAGCCACTTCACACCTTCGGCGCTATCAAAGGTATAGGTCTTGCCGTCATCGCTCATCACCTTCACATCGCCCTGATACGCCATAGCACGCAAAATGTTGTTGCCAAGCGCCAAACCACATGGCGTGCCAGCTTTTTCGCGCACAGCCTTGCAAAATTCTGGGTAGGCGTTAAAGTCGGTTGGCACTTTGTCGGGTGTAAAACCAGCCTTGCTGATGATATCGGTGCTGACCAAGTTTACGCCAACGCTCTGATACCAAGGCAAGCCATAGCTCTTGCCGCCCACATTACGGCTGCCGTAAATATCAGGGAAATACAATTCTTTGAGCGCCGGGGTCAAAGCGGCATCCATATCCATCAACAAGCCTTTCTCGGCAAATTCGGCAACCCAATCGCCGCTCAGGTTCGCAACATCGGGTTGCTTACCCGCCGCGATTTCGGCGCGATATTCATCCAAAAACTTACCTTGATGATCTTCCCACTTCACAGTCACTTCGGGGTAAGCCTTTTGGAATTCGTCAATGGTCTTCTTGATATAGCCATCAAAGGTGGGGGAAAGGAAGAAGGTCCAAAAGGTGATCGTTGCACCCTTTTCCACATCGTTAATCACGCGGTCTGGATTTGGCACAGCGGTTGGGGCCACTACTTTTTCCACCACTTTTTCGACCACTTTCTCGACTGGCTTTTCGACGATCTTTTCAACCACTTTTTCAACTGGCTTTTCAACGATCTTTTCAACCACTTGGGGTTGGCATGCGCTCAACACGAGGCTAGAAGCCACCACAAGCGCCGGAGCGAAACTGAGTTTGTTCATTATGTTCATCTCTACTAACTTTTGTTTGTTTTATAGGTTTATTGTAAAAAAAATATCGGTTTTGTTTCTGTGAAATTAAAAAGGAAAATTAAAAATTAAGCAATCGCCAGCAAACCACCTCCTCAATGTTTGGGGGCTGCGGTTGAGCCACCCAGCACCAATGTCGCATCCAACAAATGCTGAATGGGCGAATCAGGTGGCCCTTTTTCAGCATCAAATGGAAAACTAATCCCTAATTTAGCCATGCTGTCACGCGCTGCCAAACGCCGCAACAAGGCCACCAACTGTATCGAAGCATGCCGCCCCAATGCCGAGACTGGCTGGCTCATACGGGTCATATTAAAAGCTGCCAATGAAGACGACTCAAGGTTATCAAACCCAATTAACGAAACATCATTGGGCACACGATGCCCAAGCTCATGCAAGGCCCGTTGCGCCCCTTGCGCCATCATATCGCCAGCCACCAAAATAGCAGTTGGCAGCGTTTGCTGGGCAAATCGCATCACCGCCATATAACCTGACTGCTCAGAAAAATCACCCTCATACACCAGTTGCGCTTCTTGTGCCACGCGATGCTGTTGCAACGCCAGACGATAACCGCGCAAACGGGTCTCACCTACCCACGTGTTCAGCGGCGGTGTCACAATTGCAATACGGCTATGCCCCAACGAGATCAAATAATCAACGGTGGTTTGGGCCGCCTTGACGTTATCCACATCCACAAAATTTAGCTGCGGAAAATCAGGGTGCTGGCCGATCAAAATGAAAGGCAAGCCGCTATCCACCACCATTTGCAGCAATGGGTCACCAATTGGCGGCGCCCCCATGATGATGCCATCGAGCCGCTGCCCTTTTAGCACACGCTCATACAACTGCTTCCGATCCACCCCATCACTTTCAATCACCAAGGTCAGGTAATAGTTCTCGCGGTTGCACACTTCGACCACGCCCTGAAAAAACAATGGAAAGTAAGAATCGCTAAACAATCGGCTGAGTTGCTGCGGCACAAATAGGCCAATCGCCTCGCTGCGATTGGTGACCAGCGCCCGCGCCGCTTGGTTGGGGTGAAATTTGTGCTCGGCGATCACATGCAATACGCGCTTGCGCACTTCATCGCTCACATAGGGATGCTCGTTTAACACACGCGAAACCGTTGCCCGACTGACCCCAGCCAGTTCGGCAATTTGGTTTACGGTTTTGCTGCGCGTCTCGTCTTTCATGTCGCCAAAAATATGAGAGCATTCTCTGAGATCGGTTCCATATATTCTACGACTAAAGTTGTATCTTGTCAAGCCAAAATTAAGGGTAAATTAATTAAAAATTAACAACACTCGTAGTGTCGCCAAGATGGCGGCGCTACGAGGCAACTGCAATGCGAGGCGGCGGCGCTATGCTAACATCTCGTCGGCGGCGCGAAGCCCAGACAAGTAGGCCCCATGCACCGTGCCAAAATATTTGCGGTTGGTGGCCTCGCCAGCAAAAAACAGCGTGTCGTCCACCGGCTTTGCCAAATGGTCGCGCATTTCGGGCAATGCGCCCACCGGATTAAACGAATATGAACCGAAGGTAAAAGGATCAGCATCCCAGCGCGTAATTTGGTAATCGGTGGGGTCAGGGATATCGCGCCCGAAAATGGTGCGCAGGGTTTGCAAGGCGCTGGCAACGATCTTATCGTCGCTCAAAGCCTCGATTGCACGCCCGGCGTCGGCGGCATTAAACCCCATTAAAATGGGCAAACCGGTCGGTCGCGCAAAACTCACCCACTCCACCCACTCGCTGGCCTTGGGCGGCACATATTCCAGCCAATCGTATTTAGATTGCCAAAATGCTTTTGGAAAACGCAAATAGCACTTATTAAGCACCCCCATTTTCAGCGATTCAATCGCCTTTTGTTTTTGGCTGGGCAAGGCCGGGGCAAAGGTCACCACCCCGCGTTTGAGCACGCCCAGCGGCAAG
>CAZLOF010000339.1:0-5621 GCA_964560745.1 uncultured Thermoflexus sp. | reverse complement strand
TGGTAGGACCGAACGATTGACCAAGCGCAAATACAATCGTAAAGATCGCCAACCCCCGCGTCCAATCTGATTTTGGAAACTCGCGCCGCACAAACGCGGTAATGGCCGACACCACCGCCAAAAACGACAAACCAAATATCACGCTAGAGGCAAACACCGCCGGTAAAGATACCACCATCAAAGGCAACAAGGTGGCGACTGCCGTCGCGCCCATCGTCATGGCAATGGCGTGTCCGCGCTGAGCGCGATCAATCACCCGCCGCCACACAAAGCTAGACGCGATGACACCCAACCCCAAAGCCCCAAACACCAATGATGCCGTTAATGGCAGCACACCCTGCGACTGTAAAAAAGCAATAATAAAGGTCATGTAAGAAACATAACCCAAGCCAAACATGAAATAGGCCGCCAATGCAGGCCACAAATGCCACATTGTCGCCACGGGTTGGGGCACATGGCCTTGCCCCGTTGCGGTTGGGTGAGATGGGGCTTGTGGTTGCCAAGGCGTTGCCGCCATGACACACGCCGCCAACGCCAACGCCCCCAAAATCACCCAGCCATTGCGCCACCGCTCGACATCGCCGCTGGTCAGCACCAATGGCAGCAACAACCCCGCCAGCAAAATGCCAATGCCGATACCGCCAACATTCAACCCCAGCAACAACCCAGCCTGCGCTGGGTGCTCTGCCGCCAACAATGAAATTAGCGTGCCAGCCGCAATAAACACCACCGCGCCAGTAAAGCCGGTTAGCCCACGTAAGGCTAACATAAGGCCAAAGGGCCGGGCTACACTCATTGCCAAAATGCTGAGCGCCGTCAGCAACAACATGGTGCGAAAAGCCGTGCGCAACCCCATGTGCCGAATAAGCCACGAGGCCAATAACGAGCCAGATAAATAGCCGACGGCATTGGCTGTGTTCATTAACCCCGCCTCGGTATAGCCCCAACCCAAAGCTTGGCGCATGGGCGGCAAGAGCAAAGCATAGGCAAAGCGCCCAAGCCCCAAGGCCACCATCAACCCAAAAGACAAACGAAAGGCGGTAAAGATCGGCGATGAAAATGAAGGTTTAAAAGTCACGGTTACAAAGTTTATCCCACTTATCAAACAGTTAAAATTGATCACAACTTATGAACCCATATGCAGATCTCTCCCACAAAGTCGCCATTGTTACTGGCGGGGCGCAAGGCATTGGTCGTGCCATTTGCCAGCGTTTTGCCGAAGTCGGTATGCACGTGATTGTGGCCGACATTGCCCAAGATAAAGGTGAACGCACCCGCGATGAGATCATCGCTGTGGGCGGCAGTGCCGAGTTTAGGCTTTGTAATGTCGAATATCACAGCCAAATACGCGATACAGTCGAGGCGATCATTCAACAACACAGGCGGCTCGATGTAGTGGTGAACAATGCTTATTGGTCGGTGGTTAAAGACGTGGTGGCGCTTGAAGAAGCCGAGTGGGACAAGGGCATGGACGTGATGCTCAAAGCGGCTTATTTATTTGGCAAACACGCCTTCCCACACATGTTGCGTAACGGCGGCGGGGCCATGATTAATATTGCCTCGATTCACGGCCTTGTAGCAGCCCCGCGTTACCCGGTGTATGCCGCAGCCAAGGCCGGCCTCATTCACCTCACGCGCCAAATGGCGATTGATGGTGGGCAGCACAATATTCGCGTCAATGCCATTTGCCCGGGCTGGGTTTTTACCGAAAGCATGACCCTGACCGACGAAAACCGCCGCATGGCCAAACTTTACCCACGTGGGCGGCCCGGCGAGCCAGTCGAGATCGCCAATGTGGCGTTGTTTCTGGCATCATCGCAAGCCAGTTTTGTCAATGGGCAAGCCATTTGCGTCGATGGTGGTCTGACGGCGCAAATTCAAGAAGTGGAATTTTGGTGGCGTGGCGTTACGCCATTTATTGGGCCGGTAGCGTAAAATAGTGTTTATCTCATGACCAGTTCTCTTTCTCGCCCCACCCAACCAGACCCGTTCTGGCACCCAGCTCTCATCGTATTTACCAGCAATGTGTGCATTATGGTGATTGAACTTATCGCCAGCCGCCTCATTGCGCCTGTCATCGGTGTATCGCTTTACAGTTGGACTACAGTCATCGGTGTGATGTTGGCTGGCCTGAGTGCCGGCAACTTCATCGGTGGAGCCTTGGCCGACCGCTTTGCCTCGCGGCGCTTGCTTGGCAGTATTTTTATCTTGGCCGGGCTGGGCAGCCTGAGCATTTTGGCGCTCTTCGAGCTAATTGGCACGGGTGGGTTGCCCGAATTTCGCATTCCACTCATTTTGCGCATGTCGGCCTTTGTCGCCATGATCTTTTTGTTGCCGTGTATTTTGTTGGGGTTAATCTCGCCGATGGTGATTAAGCTGACCCTGCGTGACCTAAACACCAGTGGCAGCACGATGGGACGCATCTATGCCGCTTCAACCATCGGGGCCATTATTGGCACTTTTGCCACTGGGTTTTATCTCATTTCGTGGTTTGGGACCCGTTACACCACGCTAGGGGCAAGCATGTTGCTCATTGTGATGGGAATTTTGCTCGGTCAATGGACGCGACAATGGTGGCAAGCCGCCATCGTCGCAGTTTGTGTCCTCATTGCGCTCCCGTTTACACCCGTCAATCGGCTGCTCAATAGTTGGTGCATGATTGAATCTAACTACTTTTGTATTCGGGTGCGCGAAGAAGTGCAAAACGGCGAGACGTACAAAGTGCTAACCCTCGATCATTTGGTGCATAGCTATAGCCACGCCACCAAGACCGATGACCTGCGTTATGCCTATGAGCAAATCGACTCGGAAGTAGCCGAATTTATCTTGAAACGCGATGGGCAAGTGCGTTATTTGCTGTTAGGTGGCGGCGGCTACACCATGCCCCGTTATCTTGAAAATGCTTACCCCGCCGATAAAGCCATTATTGATGTGGTTGAGATCGACCCAATGGTGACCCAAATTGCCAAAACTCACATGGGGTTGGGGCTGAACACCCGCGTCACCTCATATAATCTCGATGCACGCCAATTTTTAGCTGAGCGCAATGTGAATGAGCGCAAATACAACATCATTCAGGCCGATGCGTTTAATGACTTTTCAGTGCCTTATCACCTTACCACCCGTGAATTTGGCTCATTAGTCAAACAACACTTAACCGACGATGGTGTGTATTTGGTCAATATGATTGACGGCGGCGATGCCGAATTTGCCCGCGCCCTCATTCGCACTGTTGGCGTTAATTTCCCATACCTTTATTTTTGCCCCACCAACAAAGCCTATGATGGCATACGCCTCAATACCATGCTACTCATCGCCTCAGCCAAACCACTCGATGAAGCAAAACTGCGCTCGGTTGGTGGCCATGACGACGTGCGTCATATCAATAGCTGGTTAATTGACCGCGCCGATTTAGACAAATGGCTGGCCAAGCCACCTCAATTGGTCTTGACCGACGAATATGTGCCAACCGATAACTTACTTATTCCGGCTTTCGAGAATAAGTTGGCGATTCGATAATGACAACGATACCCAGTGCAAATTTACACGACAGCTATTTTCGCGATTGGATCAGTGAACCCGGGGTACTAGCCGATTATCTTCGGCATTATTTGCCACAATATATCGTTGCGCTTATCGACCCAAGCACTGCTAATATCGAACATGGTAGTTTTGTAGATGATGAACTACGTCAACAACTAACAGACGTGCTTTGCACGGTAAAGCTACACAGCGGCAGTGATGTATTTATCTATTGCCTCATCGAACATAAAAGTTACCCCGATAGCATGGTTGCTTTCCAATTGTTACGATATATGGTGCATATTTGGCAACGGCAAATGCAAAAAGGGGCAACCAAACTAACACCTATTATCCCAATGGTGTTATATCATGGTGAAAAACAATGGAATATTCCCACTCAATTCGCTATATTATTTGGCGATTTAGGCCAACAAGTTGGGTTTATACCTCAATTTAATTATTATTTAACCGATTTATCTCAGATGCCAGATGAGCAAATTCACGGGCAAATCATTACACGAGTTGGGTTGCTTGGCATGAAATATAGCCGCAACCCACACGCCAACAAAATTTTGGTGCGTGTAATGGCGTTACTGAGCGGCATCGGCGACCGCAAATTAGCACAAGGACAATTGATCCGACTGCTAAAATATGTAACATCGATAGGGAATAATTGGGAAAGATCGGATGTTCAAACCGCAATAGCGGCAGCAGAAACTGATCCAAATTTGCAGGAGGTAATCATGAGCAATTTTGCAAAAGAATTGATTGAACGTGGCATGCAAATCGGTGAACAACGTGGGATACAGGCGACTATTGCACGCCTTATTGAGCGCAAATTGGGGCCATTGCAAGCAAACGAACGTGAGCGGATCGCACAATTAAGTGAAGCAAGCCAATTATCATTGGCCGATGCGTTGGTAGATGGCTTAATGACCACCTATACAGACCTCGTTAAACGGTTAACATTATTAAATTAGACAACCACTCTGCAAGTGGCATCGAAGTTACGGCATCATCACATTATTGCACGGCAAAAATCTCAATCTCAGCATTCGTAAACACGGGCTGGGCGATGGCTTTAAGATCGACGGCCCGCCCACCGTGCCCTTTGACCACCATCAAATGCGTAACACCATACTCACGGGCCATGCGCTGTAATGCTTGGGCATCGGTCTGCAAAAACACCCGCTGATTTAGCGCCAAACGCTCTGGGAATGGATGCACCTCGCCCCGCACAACTTTATCGAAACCCAAATGATGGGCTTGGTTTGAATTGCCAAAGCCGCCCAAAAACATGCGGCGCTCGGTGAAGCCCGCCGCAAAAAAATAAACTGGGTCAACATTGGCAGCCTCGGTGGTGCTAAGGGCGATGACGGCGTTGGTTGTGGTGTTATCACGCAGCCAACGCATACCGTCATAAATGGCGGGGGTCATGTGGCGATAAAACGCAATGGCAACGGGTTCAGCATTGGGCAACTGCCGCCATTTGGTCACATTGTCAAGCGGAGTGTCGAGCAAGCCAATCAGCGCCAACGCGCCCAAAGGCAAGCCAACGCCCCAGCGCACAAACGGGCGTGACACTCGTAAACGCTGCCATAATAGGTTTAATCCCCACGCCGACGCAACACAGCCCGGCACATAGGCGGCAAACAAAAAATATTTTTGCCCATAGTTCACCCCATTCACCAACAAAAAGATGATGAGGCCGGTGGCAAAAAAGGCCAAAAGCCATAATTTTGCCAAAACCTGTGTTTTTAGAAATCGGGTTTCTTTGATAAACCCGATTTCTACCCCTACCCCTACCATCACCAAGGCCATATGCCCAATGAGACCCGGAATGACCAAAATTGCGGCATAAATAAACTTGAGTGGGTCGGGCAAGGTAAAGCGCTGCAAAACGGGTTGCCATAGGTAAGCATACACAAAATACATTTGTAAGATGCTGCGAAATGGGCTGATGCTTAAACCACCCGAAGTGCCACTAAATGTAAAAGCATAAGCCCCAATTTGCACCGCGAGCGCAGGTAAAAGAAGCAACATCAAAGATGGCAAGTGACATTTGAGCGCAGCAAATTTAAAAATGCGCTGTAATAGAT
>CAZLOF010000338.1:3602-5630 GCA_964560745.1 uncultured Thermoflexus sp. | reverse complement strand
GTGTGGTGTAATCCATCTGCTGGCCGTTGAGTTCAACCGCAGGCGCTGTGGGCGTCAGCGCAGCCTGTTCCGCAAACCATGCAGTAACGGGAATGAACGGCCCTTCATTGGGGGTGCCACGACAAAGCGTTGCGGTTTGAAAGGCGACCGCATCGGCATCCAGCAACCCAATTGCGTTCAACGCAATGTCAGGGTTGCGGACAACCACATCTGTGACGGCGTGAAGCGCAGCCAGAAACGTCTCGGCAGTTGATCTTTCAAACAATGCAGTCGCATATTCCAGCCCACCGTTGACCATGCCTGCACGCTGATTCAAGGCCAAAATCAGATCGAATTTGGCGCTGCCATGCGGTGTTACTTCGGGTGTCACTGTAAGTCCGGGCAAATCCAGAATGCCACCGTCGTCGACTTCCCAGGCCAGCATCACCTGAAACACCGGGCTGAAAGCGGGGTTGCGGTCGGGGTTCAGTTTTTCAACAACATGCTCGAACGGCAGGTCTTGATTGACTTGCGCCTGCACAAGCAGGTAGACCACTTGCGCCACCAGATCGGAGAATGTCTTTGGCATGGCAGTATTGATCCGCAACGCCAAAGTGTTGACGAAAAACCCGATCATCCCCTGGGTTTGCGGCTGGGTCCGGTTCGCTGTCGGAAGACCTATGACCACTTCGTCCTGATGGCTTATCCTGCACAAGACCAACGCCCAGGCCGCCAAGACTGCGGCCAAAAGAGTGCCATTTTTCGACCGCGCCAAAGCACCCAGTGCATCTGATTTGGCGGTATCGAAAGCGGTCGGGATCGTTTGGCCCGCAAAATCGCGCATATTTGGGCGCGGGTGATCGGTGGGGAGGTTCAGAACCGTTGGCGCACCTTGCAAATGGTTTAGCCAGAACTGCTCTTGCGACACAAGGCCCTCGGTCGCCATACATGTCCGCTGCCAAACAGCGAAATCGGCATATTGCACGTCAAGCGGCGGAAGAGGGGAAGGTTTCCCCAGTGTGAGGGCAGTGTAATGCGTCTGCATTTCTTGCCAGAAAATCCCCCAGGACCAGCCATCGCCTGCGGTATGGTGGATCGTTATCAGCAGTACGTGGGTGTCGGGCGAAAGCCGCAGCAAATGGGCGCGGATCGGCGCTTGGTGCGCAAGGTCGAATGGCGTAGAGGCCTCATACTGGCGGGCGGCAAAAAGAGCGGCTGTAGGATCGGGTGCACCGATCAGATCGGTTTCCGTTAACCCAATTCCAAGCGTGGCAGGCAAAATCTTCTGGCGTGGAATGCCGTCACGCTCGATCAGGCAGGTGCGCAGGCTTTCATGACGTTCGACAATTTTATCCAATGACTGACGCAAGTGCATAGGGTTCAACAGACCCTCCAACCGCATGGCCTCAGGCATGTTATAGGCCGCGTTCGCACCTTGCATCTGTGTGGTCAACCACAGTTGCTGTTGTGCAAAAGACACTGGCATGTCTGTTTCACGTGCAACCGCCCTGATCGGCGGCAGAGCAGGTCGGCACTGCGTGGCCACGTGGCTGGCAAAGTCATGAAGGACAGGATTTTGCAGCAGATCACGTGGACGGATGTCCAGCCCCAGTTCGGCCCCCAAAAGCAGGGTGACTCGAACGGCCAACATCGAATGCCCACCAAGATCGAAGAAATGTGCCGTTCTTCCAATATGCGGTGTGCCCAAAACCTCGGCCCAGATGCGGGCGATTGTCGTTTCCAACCCGTCCAAGGGCAGCGCAAGCCCCACCTCTGCCTGATCAAAACTAGCAAGTGGCAGTCTGTTGCGGTCAATCTTGTTGTTTGCGGTCAGTGGCAGGTCTGGCACAGCCAAAATGGCGGCGGGCAGCATATAGTCGGGCAGCCGCTTGGCCAGCGCCATGCGCAGTGCCGCAAGATCGGCATCTCCGGTGACATGGGCCACCAGCCGACCGGATTGCAGGCTGACCACCGCTTGATCGGCACCTGCGGCGCGCAATTCCGACTCTATCTCTGCGGGTTCGATACGATAGCCGCGAAGTTTAAGCT
>CAZLOF010000338.1:338-3592 GCA_964560745.1 uncultured Thermoflexus sp. | reverse complement strand
CCCGGCCCAACAATGTCACGGTGCCATCTGCTGTCTGTCGCGCTCTGTCACCCGAACGGTACAGCCGATCACCGGGCTGATGCGGGTTTGGCAAAAACCGCTCGTCGGTCAGATCGGGGCGGCCAAGATAGCCCCGCGCCACCCCGCTGCCGCCCAGATACAATTCGCCAACCATGCCAAAGGGGAGCTGCCGCATTTGCCCGTCCAGCACCCAAGCCGTCGTGTTCGCAATCGGTTCCCCAAGGGGCAGTGTGGTGATGGAATCGCTGACGCTTGGCACGGTGTAAAGAAAGGAGTCGACCGTGGCTTCGGTTACTCCATAGGCATGGATGATTTGTACATCCGGCCCCGCAAGCCGTCGCAGGTTGCGGGCGCTTTCCACAGACCAGCGATCCGATCCGCAAATGACGGTGCGAAACCCTTCAAGATTGCCGCCGACGCGGTCCAGGTGCTGCATCAGATTGTCAACCGCGGCAGGAACGAAATCCGCAAAGTTGACCGACTCGTCCTTGATCAGATTGTAAAGTGAGGCGGCATCAATCACCTGATCCCGTGTGGCGACAACAAGGCGACCGCCAAAGCACAAGGCGCGAAACAGGTCAGCGGTGCAGACATCGAACGAAAACGCTGCCATTTGCAGATGCACATGGTCGCGGCCAAGTTGGTAGTGGGACGACCATGCCGCAAGCAGCGCGTTCAGGCTGCGGTGTTCCACCACCACGCCCTTGGGTTTTCCCGTGGTGCCAGATGTGTGGATGACGTAGGCGGCCGTTTCGGGCGTGATCCCAGTATCGCTGACGCTCAAATTGTCGGACGGAAGTTCGGCCCAGGCGGCAAAACCTTGGTCCATTCGCAGCAGCGGCAATCCGGACGCCGCCAGGCTTTCGGCTCCAGCCCCGTTGGTGAGAACGAGTACGGGAGAACAACCAACAGCCATTTCACTCAGGCGGTTTTGTGGCGCATCAATGTCTAACGGAACATAGGCCGCCCCCGACTTCAGTACGGCCAGAACAGCTACCAGAAGTTCGACGCCGCGTGGCAGTCCGATGGCAATCCTTGCCTCCGGGCCTGCCCCGGCTTCGCATAGATACCGCGCCAGGCGATTGGCTTCTGCGTTCAGTGTGCCATAGCTCAGACTTGCGTGCCCGCAGGTCAATGCAACCGCATCCGGTTGGTGCGCAGCCATGTTCGCAACGGCATCATGGGCGAAGTAGGTCGGGGCGTAGTCGACTTTGGGCCCGGCTAAGCCAGCCGCAGCTGCCGTTGAAAGGCCCATGTCTGCAAGTTTGCACTCTGAATCCGCTGTGGCGCTGCGAAGGTTATCCAGTAACTGCGCCGCAAAACCTGCAACCATGTCCGGCGAAAACAGCGCCTTTGCATATTCCAGCACAATGCGAAAACTGCCCGCTTCAGGGTGCACATCCAGTGTCACGTCAAACTGCGCAACGTCCCGTTTTGCCATCACCAGAACTGCGGCTGCTCCGCTGAATTGCGGCGCGATCTGATTGGCGGGGTCGTGCCAAGCCAGCATGGTTTGAATAATCGGAGTGTGTGCGACACTTCGGCTTGGTGCCACGGCCTCGACAACTTGTTCAAACGGCACTGCCTGATGATCTAGTGCTTCAAGGCTGCGCAACCGGATTTGCCCAAGCAAGTCAGCAAAGCTTTGGGCACCATCAAGATCAAGTCGGATCGCGACCGTATTCAGCAACGGCCCTGCTACATCGGTCAGTTCCTTGCGGTTGCGCAGACTTACGGGCTGACCGACAACGACCTCGCTCTGGCCGCTGAACTGCGCAAGGGTCAACCCCCACGCGGCCATAAACACCATATTGGCCGTCACCCCAGCGCTAAGCGCCAGGTCAGTCACCGCCACTCCCAAATCTGCCCCGGTCTGGGTTTGCAGCAGTGCCCCGCTGTGATCTTGAACCGGGGGCCGGGAAGCCTTTGTCGGCAATTCAAGCAAAGGCGGCGCATCCGAAAGCCGGTCTTTCCAGTAGGCCAGCGATTGACCACGCGCGTCGCGTTGCGTCAGTTCCCAAACGGTATAGTCAGCGAATTGTACCGTATCGGGGTTCACTTCCTGGATGGCGTCCAGACCGGCTGCAAGGCGATTGTAGGTCTCGGCCAGTTGAACCCAAATCAGGGTTAGGGTTGTGCCATCGGCAATCGCGTGATGCAGTGTCAGCGCCAGAAAATGGTCGGTGTCGTTTAGGGACAGCAAATCAAGCCGACACAGTGGCCCATGTTCAAGATCAAACCGCGTTTCCGCCACCGCCGCCAGTGCGATCTGCCTTGCGGCATGTGTTGGGTGAAGACTGTGGCGAAAGCTGGGATCGGCCTTTGGCGACAAAGCTTGAAACAAGCGGCCATCTATGGCCGTGAATACTGTTCGAAGCACTTCATGCCGGGCGGCTACCACCGCCAAAGCCAAAACCAGCCGCTGCGGGTTCACGGCCCCTGTCATGTGCAAAGCGCTTTGCACCGTATAGGCCGCCGAGCCACCATCGGCCTGCGACAGGAACCAGAAACGCACTTGCGCGGCCGATGCCGGGACGGGCGCGGACAGATCAGCGCGGCGCAATATCCGCCCGCTTTCCCTGCGATTTAGCAAAGCAGAGCGGCTGAAACGCGCCGTTTTCATTGAATCTGTCAACGACATGGCGCGAAGATCCTAATTGGCATCTTGAAGGAAATCCTTGATCAGGCTGGCGGCCAGCCCGGCGACAGTTGGAAAATCAAACAGATAGCGCAGCGGGATTTTTTCACCCATGACGTCGGACACCGTGGCGATCACCTTGATCGCCGAAAGCGAGGTGCCGCCAAGGGCAAAGAAATTGTCATAACGGCCGATGCGGCTGACTGTTAAAACCTCGTGCCAGATTTGCGTCAATGTCTCTTCGACTTCGCCCTCCGGGGCGGCATAACGCCCGGTTCTGAACAAGGACGGATCAGGATCGGGCAGGGCTGCACGGTCAATCTTGCCGTTCGGTGTAAGCGGAAACGCCACCAGCGGCACAATGGCGGAGGGAATCATGTACTGTGGCAGGTTTTGCTCCAGTTGGCGGACCAATTGATCGACATTCTTGATGCCGATGACATAGGCCAGCAAACGGTCGTCTCTGGCGATGGCAATCGCCGCGCGCGCGCCTGCAAGAACAAGATGAGATTCGACTTCCGCCGCTTCGATCCGAAACCCTCGGACTTTGATTTGAACATCAGCGCGCCCCAGGAATTCGATCAGGCCGGGTTCT
>CAZLOF010000338.1:0-328 GCA_964560745.1 uncultured Thermoflexus sp. | reverse complement strand
GCTCATTTTCTGCAAATGGGCTGGCGATGAACTGGCGATCGGTCAGGGTTGCATCGCCCAGATAGCCTTTGGCCAACCCGATTCCGCCAATAAACAATTGCCCGGCCACGCCCACCGCTACCGGGCGAAAGGCACTGTCAAGGACATAGGCCTTGGTGTTGTTCAATGGTCGGCCAATCGGGGTCGAATGGTGCGATTTCAGGGGTTGGTCAGCATCAGATAAACAGTCGTGCCAAAGTGACCAAATGGTCGTTTCGGTTGGGCCATACATGTTGATCAGTCGGGTCGACGGCAGCACTGCATGGCACTGGCGCACCAAATCCGGCGG
>CAZLOF010000337.1:0-5637 GCA_964560745.1 uncultured Thermoflexus sp. | reverse complement strand
GCCGCCCATGCGCGGCATGGACTCCGTCACCATTCCCGGCGCAGTGCAGGTGAAATTACAACTGATTAATGCCCCCATCCCCTATCAATTTCTCGGTATGTTGCCATATATTTTAACCATTGTCGTGCTAGTAGGCGCGGTGCGGCGCAACAAGCCCCCTGCTGCCATTGGTAAACCGTATTAAACATTTACTAAATGATGTAAAGATACTGTGTGACTACAATTGAATACTAATGATCGAGAAATTGCCGATTTACCAAAAAACATTTGAGGAACTGGAATCTGTTGCATCAAAATTTTGGCCGGAAGAATTGTCTGACGCAGAAGCGAAACAAAGTGTTATTCCTTTGCTTTTGAAAACACAAGATAAATTCATTGCTATTATTGGTGCAGGCGCAAAATCTTTGGATGCATTGTTTAACATCATTGAAGCATCCGATCTACCTGCAAATCTTTTCGTTAAACATTTATCAATATTGGCAGATTATGGTGGAGAAATGATGCAAAGGGTCAGCAAAGAGTTTCATGATCTTTTTATAGATAAAAAAATTAGGTTTATTTGGCGTGGGCAAGAACAAGAATATAGCTTTCTTGCTATGCCACAAAAAAAACTTAACAATAAAACGTTACATATTGATGGCAAAGAAATTCTTAATGATTATCCTCTTGACGACTTGAAAAAAGATGTTATCGTTTTGCTTATGTTTGGTAGCGTTTATTGCGATACGAATGAAAAAACGGCAAAAGCACTCGCAAAATGTCAGATTGGAGACTATCTAGGTAATCCAGAAGAATTACAGAGATTTGTAAAACAACGTTATATTTGGGTTAGCCGCATTACAGGTGGGGCACAATCCAATACGCTGGGGCAACTTGCCCAAAATTATGTAGCAGGGTATCTTCAATCGCACTTAACAATTCCTAATATTCAAGTTAAGCAGGGTGGGAGACTTCCTAATGTAAGCCATACTGATGATACGATCCAACGTTCTACATCTTTTGATATTGTTGTAACAAATTTAAAAAAACATGTTGCGATTGAGGTGGGTTTTCAAGTAACGACTAATAGTGTTATTGAACGCAAAGCTGGGCAAGCACGACCACGCTATGAACAAGTCAAACAAGCTGGACATAAAATTGCTTATGTGATTGACGGCGCAGGAAATTTTCAACGTGAGACTGCTTTAAAAACCATTTGTGCCCATAGTCATTGTACAGTTGCATTTTCGAAATCAGAGCTTGACACTTTATGTCAATTTCTACAAAACGAGTTTGCATCATAGAAGGATTACAATGGCTCATTTTTGCGAGAATACTACTCCTTTAGTTGTTCAAAACCAAAAAATTACTTGTCTTAATAATTTAATTGAACAAGCACGTGGGTTTTCTGATGTTTGTGTTGTTCGATTACCTGCACTTGCTTCAAATTGTCAATTTAATACTCAAATTGATATCGAAAATATTGTTTCATCGGTTGCAACCGTTTTAACTGACAATGCAGTTTTAGTAATTATTGGTGAAATTGTTGATTTAATTAAAATAGAAACAAATATTCCGAGTGATGTACGTTATCAACATTGGGTTGCAATAAAACGTTTAACACCTTTAAAAATCGATAATGGGCATCTCACCAATGAACATTTTGGGATTCTGATTCATACACGATATAAACAATCGCTAAAGCATATAAAAACCCGCGTTCGATATACTTATTGTCCAACATGTGATCGAACTACAAAAGACTATGGCGGTAAAAAACATACCTATCATGCCGAGGGGACACTGCTTTCGGATGTATGGCGTGATATTGCTTGTGACTTGAATGGAGATATTTCAGTAATTATTGATAGACTTTCAGATTTATTTGGACTCGAACCTTATAAAAAACTTTTGGTTTTAGATTGTTCAAATTGGGCATTTAAACGCATCGCAAAAAATATTGCATGTAAAAATTTTTCGGGAAATAATTTACAAGCGAGTGAAATAAATCAAATATTGCAAGGTGATTGCATCACTGAATTAAAAAAATTACCCGATAACTCAATTGATTTTATCTTTGCTGATCCACCTTATAATTTACGCAAGCAATACACTGGCTATGGTGATGGCCTAGATATTCAACAATATTTTTCTTGGTGCGATGAGTGGATTAAAGAAGCTGCTCGTGTATTGAAACCTGGGCGAACTTTCACATTATTAAATATTCCACTTTGGTCAATTCGTCATTTTAAATTTGCTGAAACCATCCTCAATTTTCAAAATTGGATTGTGTGGGATGCTTTGTCTTTTCCAGTGCGACTTATCATGCCATCCCACTACACGATTTTATGTTTTAGTAAAGGACACCCAAGAGATTTGCCCGGACTAACCGGAGAAGCGGGTATCACAAAACCATCAACAGTTGCACGGGTGTTTGATTCGCTATTACCCCTAAAAGACGGTTTCTGTTTGCGTTCGGATTGCATTGAAAAGCGTTGGCAAAAAAAAATAAATGACCGAGACCATTTAACTGATCTTTGGACAGATATCCATCGGTTAAAACATAATAGTCGTCGTGTTGACCATCCATGTCAATTACCACCACAATTAATGTATCGACTAATCTCGCTATTTACAAAACAAGGAGAAGTTGTACTAGATTGTTTTAATGGCGCAGGTACCACAACGTTAAGTGCGCATCAGTTACAAAGGAATTACATTGGCATTGAAAATTCTGAAGAATATTGTCAAGTTGCGAGACAACGACATAAAGAAATTAATGAAAAAAAAGATCCGTTTCGTAAAGAAGATCGGGTATTAATAGCGAAGAATAGTCGAGTTACACGTTTGCCAAAACAGATATATAAAGTCAGTAAAAAAACTTTGCAATTGGAAATTAAAAAAATAGCCACAGAAATAGGTCATATCCCCAATCGAGATGAAGTAATTGTATTAAGTCATCACCCTATTGATTATTTTGATAATTATTTTAGCAGTTGGGGTGAAGTAACCGCTGCGGCTAGAACAACCGGTATGACCGATAAAAAAAATGGCAATTTATCTATCAACGAAGTGGATGGACAGCTTCGTTTGTTTGAAAAAATAAAGAGAATCAAGACCCAATAATTATGCTAACCCCATCAGAATACACCCAAATCGAAAACGAAATCATCGCTGCAATTGATCAGGCCTCGGCTGAGCTAATCGATATTAGCCGCGACATTCACGCCCATCCCGAAGTCATGTTTACCGAGCGTTACGCCTCGGCCAAACTGACTGGCAAACTGTCCGAACTGGGCTTTGAGGTCGAGCGCGGCACGGCGGGTCTCGAAACGGCCTTCGTAGGCCGTACTGGTAACACCACCGGCCCCGTCATTGGCTTTGTGGCTGAATATGACGCTTTGCCCCAAATTGGTCACGCCTGCGGGCATAACCTCATCGGCACGGCGGCACTGGCTGCTGGCTGGGCCATGAGCAAGGTGATTGACCGCTTGCCCGGCCAAATTGCCGTGTTTGGCACACCCGCCGAAGAAGGTGGCAATGGCAAAGGCAAAATGATCGATGGCGGCGCATTTAAGGGCGTAGACGCGGTAATGATGATGCACGGCGCGATGGAAAACGCCACCAAGCCCGTCTTTTTGGCGGTCAAAGGCATGGAGGTGATTTATCATGGCAAACCCAGCCACGCCGCCGCCTCGCCCGAAGCCGGTATCAATGCGCTTGACGCGGTGGTGCAAATGTATAACGGCATTGCTGCTATGCGCCAACAAGTGCGCAGCGATGCCCGCATCCATTGCATCATCACTAATGGCGGCACGGCGGGCAATATCATCCCCGATTATGCCAGCGCCCGCGTCGCCGCCCGCGCGCTCGATATGGATTATGTGGATGAGTTAATGGCACGGCTAAAAGGCTGTGCTGAGGCCGGGGCATTGGCGACCGGTGCTCGCTTAGAATTAAAAATTGCGCCCGGTGGTGGGGCCTTCGATGTTGCCTCAAATAACCCAATGGCTGATCTATTTGGCGAGAAACTCAAACGTTTTGGGTTGCCATTTACCGAGCGCCAAAAAGATGGCCCTGCCAGCACCGACTTTGGCATTCTCAGCCACACCGTGCCCGGTATTCATCCACTCATTCAAATTGCCGATTTCCCAACCACATGGCATACCAATGAGTTCCGCGAAGCCTCTTGGTCAGATCGGGGACATGAGGCCATGTTGACCGCCGCCAAGTGTATGGCGCTTACGGCGCTCGATTTGCTTGTCAAACCCGATTTGCTTGAAGCCGCTAAGGCTGATTTCGCTAAGCTATAGGTTATTAAGCGAAACAGTATATGAGGTGAAGATACGATTAACCTGACAATGTCATACCCGCTAATATGACATTGTCAGGTTAACAATAATTGGTTATTTACTGGTTACGTTTTAGCGAAATAATCGGCAGGTATTTCACGGTTTCTTTTACTGCGGCAAAATAAACCGGAACAGGTCTCGAAATATATTCGTCGGGTTGTCTGCCATAACGAGGCTGGCACCCCAACACAGCCCCAGTATTTGTTAGTGCACAGTTATCGTCTCCACTCATCAATTCTTCACTCAATTCAATCAACCTATCCCAAGCCCCAACTCTGTTATATCCATTACATAGAACAACATAGTCGCTGGTCTGAATACAAGTCGTGTCATCGTGCGCAGTGACGCGAAGAGCGCTGGATTTGACCCAACTAACCAGTGTAGGAAAATTACAAACTGAATAACAGGTTTGATTATTTTGGGTAATTTGTGAACGATAATTACTGCCCCAGCACTTTACCGCACCTGTATTGAGCAAGGCACATGTATGATATAACCCTGCTGCAATAAATTTGACATCTTGTTCTAAGGTCGGTACGCCAACTACACCTTGATGCCGTTGGTTATCTCCCAAGCCCAATTGACCAGAATCATTGCTGCCCCAACAATACACGGCTTCTTGCTGTGTTAGTACACACACATGTAATTCACCAGCTACAATACTTTTAATATCGGTCGGTGTATTTTCGATTAAAACTGCTTCGCGGATAATCTCAGGTCCATTTGCCTGAAATAATTGAAAATTATTACGTCCCCAACATTTTACTTGTCCTATTTGGGTTAAGGCACAGGTATAATATGGCCCGGCAGCTAAAGCCGTCACTGGTTCGCTGATTCCTTGCACAGAAATTGCAGTTGTTGAATCAGAAGATGCTCTACTGCCAAGTTGCCCATATCGATTGCTCCCCCAACACTTCACCCCGCCTGTTTTATGGGCAGCGCAACCATGATTAGCCACCACAGCTAAAGCCACATTATCATCACTTAGCAATTGTATTTTGCTTGCATAATACTTTATATTGTTTGGCAATGTCTCCAAACGACTTAAATGATTTGTATCCCAACAATAGACACTACCGATTGTTGTAAGAGCACATAAACCTTTGAGGTCTTTTACTGGGCTATCTAAGGTCGCCGTTGGGTGCAATGGAATTTTAATTGAGTTGCCAATGCCTAATACCCCAGAATAATTTCTTCCCCAACAGCGCACCTGATGATCGGCTAATACCGCACAAGTATGGTCATAACCGGTTGCAATTGAAATAATGGGTTGGGTTATTCCTTGAACTAAAACTAAGTCGTTTGT
>CAZLOF010000336.1:0-5640 GCA_964560745.1 uncultured Thermoflexus sp. | reverse complement strand
ATATCGGGCTGAAGTTGGTGCGCTGCCGTATAGCCGCCGGGGCCACAACAAATGGTGTGGGTTTCGTCGAGGATGAGCAGGGTTCTGCTGTCGCGGGTGAGTTGGCGCAGGGCCGTATGAAAACCTGCATCGGGTTGCACAATGCCGATATTGGTCATGGCTGGCTCGGCCAACACACAGGCCACATCTTCGGTTTTAAGCGCAGCCGCCAGTGCTTCAAGGTTATTAAACTCGACTACACGGGTGGTGTGGCTGGGGTGAATGGGAGCGCCGATGCTGCTGGGGCGGGCTGCGGTTTTGCCGTCTATCAAGTTGACAAAGGTTTCATCCACCGTGCCGTGATAACAATAGTTGAAGACCAATACCAAAGGGCGCTGGGTGATGTGGCGTGCCAGCCGCAAGGCGTGGCGGTTGGCATCGGTGGCGGTGAGGGCAAATTGCCAATAGGGCAAATTGAAACGGCGGCTCAATTCTTCGCCCACCCAAATCGCATCTTCGGTCGGCAACATGGTGGTGATGCCCTTGGCGGCTTGGGCGGTGATGGCGGCGATGGTGGCATCGGGTGCGTGCCCAGCCATTGCGCCAGTATCACCGAGACAAAAATCAACATAGTGATTGCCGTCTACATCGACAAAATGTGACCCCTTGGCATATGAAACAAACACCGGGGCGCTGCCGGCCCAACGCACCATCCAACTCATGGGCACGCCGCCGAGCAAGTGCTTTTGGGCGCGTTGAAATAAGGCCAATGAGGTTGGGTGGGTTTGTGTGAAATACGTTTGTTCTTGGGCGAGTGCCTGTTGCAGGCGGCTGGGGTTAATAAATTGTTTCAAGACCGGTTGATTCTAGTAAATACAAACCGGTTTTAGATCAGGCGAAGGTATTGATGATTGGGCGGTTTGGGGGGTGATAGGTTCGGTGTTTTGTTCTAACTCGTCCAATAATTGTTGCAAGCTGTCGCTGTCAAATAGTTGAGCAATGGCTTGGGAAATGCTTAAGGCCATTTCGGCGACGCTGGCTTTTTGTAACAGCACCGTGAGTGGAAGGTTAATTTGAAAATGACGGCCACTCGCGAGACGATTCGCATGGCTTGAAGTGAATTGCCCCCTAGATCGGCAAAAGAATCATGCACCCCGATGTCATCAATATTGAGCACCTCAGCCCATATGTCGATGAGTTTTGCTTCATCGGTTGAGCGTGTATAGACAAATTAAGTTAGCATACAGCAGTAAGCATAGGCGTTAATATGTCGCCTCATATTTTGTATGCTAACATGTTTTGTTAATACATGTAGAAGCTAAAAACACTGAGTTGCGACATTATTTAGCACGTCTGGCAAAACATACCCGTCACCAATCACTGTGACGATATGGTGATATTCTAAACCACCGGCAACCATAATGCGCTCGCCGTGCCAATGGCATGATAAATACGTTGCTGCGCCCGTTGATAATCATCGGGTTGAGCGTTAAAAATGTTGTCTACATAGGTTTGCGGGTTGCGGTCGATGAGTGGAAACCAAGTACACTGAATTTGCACCATCACCCGATGCCCGCGTAAGAAGGTGTGATAGGCATGCGGCATACGCACCTGATATTCGAGCACGGCGTTGGGTTGCACCGGTTGGGGGTGCTCGTAGCTGAGGCGATAGCGCCCACGTAACACTTCGCCCGAAATCATGAGTTGATAGCCGCCGAGGGTGGGTTGTCGCCCATATTCATCGGGGTAAACATCGATCAACTTAACAATCCAATCGACATCGCTGCCACTGGTAGCCGCAAACAAATGGGCGCTGATTTCACCTGCGATGGTCAATGGCTCAGTCAAAACGGGTGAAGTCCACACCAATACATCGGGGCGATCAGAGAAGGGGCGTTGGTCATCGAGTAGCCAATTGCCCCACGTGGCCCCATCGCGGTGACGTGACACAATGGGTCGTACACGGTAAGGCACGGGTTTGGCGGGGTCTGAGACAAAGCCAGTGTAATGTGGCTTTTCGGGTTGTGGGGTGCTCGCAGGCGCAGGCGTGGCAAAGCCCAATTCACCCCCAGCTTGCAAATAGAGCGGGCGGGCGGCGGTGCGGTTGATCAAAGGCCAGTGATCGAGACGATGCCAACGGTTTTTGCCGGTCTCAAATGCGGTGACAGGCGGTAACGCTGGCAACTCTGCGGGTGCTGGCGATTTAAGATGTGCGTCTAAAAAGGGTAGCAACACTTCTTGCCGAAACCACAGACTGGTGTTAGCGTCCCAGCGAATTTCACCGCTGTTTGAGCCTTCGCGCATACATTGGCCGTGTGTCCAAGGGCCAGATGCGAGATAGACGATGCCGTCGGGGTCTTTGGCTTTGAGCACGGCGTGGGCAGCGGTGGGGCCATAAATATCTTCGGCATCGAACCAAGCGTTGACATTTAGCACCGGCACGGTCACTTTGTCAAGCTTATCAAGTTGGCGGTCGAGCGCATTGGCTTGCCAGTCGGCATCATAGCGGGTGCGTTGGGCCATGCGATCCCATGCCGGTAGGGTTTGTGTCCCCAACATACGGCGGCCTGCGGCGGCGGCTGACCCTGCTTCTAAATAAAATGAATAGGTGTCGTAACTGCCATAGGGCGGGCGGGTGCTGTTGTCTTTGGTGGCGCTTTGTCTGTAAAAATATTCTAACTCGCTCAGGCGAAATGCGCCATTGTGATAAAAATCGTCGCCCATCCACATATCGACGACGGCATTGACTGGCACAACCGCCTTGAGGGCGGGGTGGGGGCCTAAAACTGGAATGAGCGCCAAATAGCCGGGATAAGACACGCCGATCATACCGACGCGCCCATTGTTGCCGGGCACATTAGCAAGCAACCATTCGATGCTGTCGTAGGTGTCGGTAATATGATCGACGGTTGGGCCGTTTGTGATGCCATTCACCGTAGAGGGTGGGCGATACATTTGATACACGCCTTCTGACTTAAATTTGCCGCGAATGTCTTGGTAAACACGAATATAACCGGCTTCGAATAATTCGGTTTCGGAGGCGCTTACTTGTGCGGCAAGATTGGGGCTGGGGTAGCCACCGGCTTTGGTGGTGTTTTCAACCCCGTAAGGCGTGCGGGTGAGCAAGATAGGCGCGGGTTGCCCGTTGGCAATGGCACGGGCGGTGTCATTGTGAATGAGCACCAGCGTATAGAGTTTAACCCCATCACGCATTGGAATCATGGCCTCGATTTGGCTGTAGTCGCGGCGGGTTGGGTCGAGATTGAAATTTTCGGGGATGTCGGAGATGGGTTCGATCATGGGGCGTTAAATATAGCTATCCAGAAAAGTCTTTTCCGGAGGTTTTCGCCGATTGCACTATATCCCTTGCCAAGCTACGCTTGGCAAGGGATATAGTGCAATCGGCAGTTCCTCTATTTTTAACCTTGCTTGGTATACGTTGAAATAAGCTTAATTGGCGATACTGGCGGCGCGGCCCGGCCATGCCTTGCCATCGAGAAGGTTGTCGGGGCGCTCGCCGCGAAAGAGTTGCGCAAGTTGATCGACCACGCCGTTGCCCATCGAATCGGTGCCGACCTCGGTAAACGAAGCAATGTGCATGGTAACAACGACATTGGGCAGGGTGAGCAAGGGGTTGTTGGGCAGCGGTGGCTCTGGATCAAAGACATCAAGCGCGGCCCCGGCCAAATGCCCATCTACCAACACTTTATAAAGCGCCGCTTCGTCAATCACCCCGCCGCGTGAGCAGTTGATGAGGTAAGCGCCGTGTTTCATTTGTCGCAAACGCGCCTCGTTAAATGATTTACGGGTTTCATTGGTCAGCGCGGCATTGAGCGAAACAAAATCAGAGCGGGCCAATAACGTGTCAATCGAATCGACAAATTCGACCCCTGGCACGCTGCCGGGCTTGGCATAGGGGTCAAAACCGATGACATTCATGCGAATGCCGAAGGCCGCCATCTCGGCCACCCGCCGCCCAATTCGCCCCAGCCCAATGATGCCCAAGGTTTTGCCTTTCATTTCAGTGCCTTTTAACATATTGCGGTTAATGCCTGCCGCCATTGCGTTGCCTGCCCGCAAGTGTATATCGGCCATCACCACGCGCTTGGCAATGGCCATCATCAGGGCAATGGTGTGCTCTGCGGTCGATTCGGTTGGCGCGTCGGGGGTGTTCATCACCAAAATACCTCGTGCGCTGGCATCGGCAATGGTGATGTTATCGACTCCGATGCCCGGACGGGCCACCACTTTGAGGGTGGGGCCAGCCGCGTCTAGCCATACGCCATTGACATCGGGGCGGGCGCTAATCACTGCGGCGTCGCAACCCTGAATGCTTTCGGGGGTTGATCCGCGCACGACTTCGGCGAAATCGTGTAATCGTTCGAGTGTGGCAATTTGAATTATGCTCTCCACCCATATTTTTGGTTTTGTGCTCATGGGTGTATTTTATATGCTTGCCGTATCTTCTCAATTATGAATGGGAAAGTCGGTCTTTCCCGAAATCACACTATCCCTCTATCCCGAGGGGTGGAGGGATAGTGCGATTTCGGCATTACGTCTTTTCGTTTATTTCTTGTTTGTGCTTGACAAATTTTGTGGTTAAATCATGATATTTATATGGCTAACCAAAAACTATTCCGCAGCCGCCCTTTTGCGCTGACCCCACGCTTTAACTATTTGCCCGATGCCGATCGTTACTTATTGGCGCTTGAAAAACCCACCCACAAATTTAACTTGATTGGGGCGGGTATCAATGGGCAAGAACACATTCGCGTGAGCATGATGGAAGGTCGCGCCGACATACACGGTGTATATGACCCAAACCCGCGCAGTGTTGAGCTTGCTAAGCAAAATTATGCCCAATTTAACCCGCAAGGCAGCCTAAAAGTCTATGATTCGCTTGAGGCAGCCTGTAACGACCCAGCGGTAGATGGCTTGATGATTGCTACCCCCAATTACACCCACATCGATGTGGCAAAGGTGGCGGTGCAATCGGGTAAACCCATTTTGTTAGAAAAACCGATGGCGACGACGTTGCAAGACGCATATACCATTACCCAGCTTGCCAAAAGCTATAGCGCTTTGTTTCAGGTTGGCTTGCAATATCGCTATAAGCCGATTTATACCGAGGCCGCACACGAAGTATTGCAACGCCACAGCATCGGTGATGTAAAAACCATCACTATTCTTGAGCACCGCTTGCCTTTTTTAGATAAAGTCAATCAATGGAATAAATTCTCGAAATTTTCGGGTGGCACTTTGGTTGAAAAATGCTGTCATTATTTTGACTTGTTTAACTATTTCGCCCAATCAAAACCCGCCAGCGTGTACGCCACTGGCAGCCAAGCCGTCAATTATCAAGATTTTGAATATAACGGCGAAAAATCAGACATTTTGGATAATGCCTTTGTGAATGTAATTTATGAAAATGGGGTGCGTGCCAACTTTAATTTGTGTATGTTTGCCCCCATGACCTATGAAGAAATTGTGATTTGTGGCGATGAAGGGCGGCTAAAGGCGTATGAGAATGAAGATTATCTTTATGATACAAATAAAGTCATTTTCAGTTGGTCAATGAAAGGAGAAGTCTTTTTATAATATTCTTGATGGATCATGTCCTGATTAATCCACAAGAATACATTTCAGACAAGTCTTAAAATG
>CAZLOF010000335.1:0-5665 GCA_964560745.1 uncultured Thermoflexus sp. | reverse complement strand
GGGCTACATACACAGGGCCGCACTGTGTTATTGGTTTCGCACGATGCCGCCGTCATTGCGTTTGCATCGCGGGTGATGCGCTTAAAAGATGGCAAAGTGGTGGAGAAAGGATGAATACCGCCTAAAGCGCTTTGAGCGCTTTAAGCGGTATTTTCACTTTATACTAAGTAAAGGCTCAAAAATGCGGTTTTCGCCGATTTCACAATTTTTAACCTTGCTTGGTATAAACCCTAAAAGAACAACTAAATCATGCAACGTTTTATTATTTTGATCAGAATTTTCATCATTTTAGGGCTGATGGGGGCTACCCAAGGCAATGCGGGTGCAATATGGGCCGCGCCAGTGCTGCAAATTGGCTGCCCCAACCCCAACCCACCCACCATTCGAATCGATGATGTCACCCCGCGATTGGCGGCGCAAAGTTATGAAACAGCGCTTACCATTTACGGCTATGGCTTTACCGCCAGCTCAAAAGTCGATATGGTCGGGGTTGGGCTAATCGCTACCGAATTTATCACCGCGACCTTATTACGTGCCACTGTGCCCACCAGCCGCCCCGCCGCCGATTACAATTTGGTGGTACGCAATACGGCTACAGGTGAATGTTCTAACCTATTCAGCAAAATCACCGTTACCCAGCCCATCGTCGTGCCGACCGCAACCCCAGCCAACCCCACCCCGGTGCCCGGCCAGCCGGTGCTGACGCTGCAAAATTACACCATCAGCCCCAGCAAGATCAAACCCGGCGAAGAATTTGAAGTGTCGGTGTTGTTTTATAACACCGGCAGCCGCGGGGCCGAAAATACGCTTATTTCGTTTGCGGGTGGGGCATTTGTGCCGGTGGGCGCGTCGAATGGCTATTTGATGGGTTTGGTCAATATTAATGCCAGTACCGGTGTGCGCCAACGCTTGCGTGCGCCCGATAGCATTCAAGGAGGCATTCAAGAGGTCAAAATTAACATTGGGGCCAACGATTTTGAGGGCAAACATTACACCTTTAACGCCAGCGTACCGGTTGAAGTTGAAACGCCGCGCCTCACCCCCACCCCCTTGCCCACACCGGCTGGCAAACCACAATTGGTCATCAGCCGTGTCAAAATTGATTCGCCCAAAAAAGAACTGGGGCCTGACGATACCTTTACCGTTACCTTGCAATTAACCAATCGCGGCAACAAGGCCGCCACTAACATTTTGGTGAAATTTGGCTCGCCCGACGTGGTGGCCCCCGCCGATGACAGCAATATCACCAGCCTCAATGTGATCGGCGCGGGCGAAAACGCCGAAATGTATCAGCCGCTCACCATTAACCGCGCTATAACAGCCGGGCGCAAAGGCATTGAGGTGACGCTTGATTATGTGGATGCGTCTGGGCAAGTGTATAACCTGACCCAACAAATTGGCATTGATGTGCTGGCCAGCACCTTGGCCCGCCCCCAAATGGTATTGGGCAATGTTGGCGCAAGCCCACAACCGCTATATGTTGGGCAACCTTTTACCCTGAATTTGAGCTTGCAAAATGTGGGCGGCAGTGCGGCCAATCGCATGTCGGTGGCGTTGGGGGGCGATACCGGCACATCACTCAAGCCATTTTCGCCGATTGGCGCGAGCAATGTGCAATTTGTGCCCAACTTAGAAGTGGGCAAAAACGCCAATCTATCGCAATCGTTATTCATTGATGGCAACGCCACCCCCGGCTCATATAACCTTGAGGTAGCGCTAAATTACGAAGACCCCAAAGGCACAAAGTATAAAGAATCGCAATTTATCAGCCTGCAAGTGCGACGCAGGCCGGTCTTTCGCATCAGCACCACCCGCGCCATTACCAGCGCGGTCGTAGGGCAAGCTGTGCCAGTGTCGCTTGAAATGCTCAACCTAAGCAGTCAAAGTGTCAATGTCAGCACAGTCGATGTGGCAAGCGAGCAAATGCAGGTGCGGCTCCCCTCGCGCTATCTTGGCCCCATCAACGGCGGCGGCATCAATACCTTCGACACGGTGGTGGTTCCGCAAGCGCCCGGCCCCCAAATTTTAGAGGTGCGTCTCAATTATCTCGACGAGTTTAACCAGCCACAAGCCATCATCGAAAAAATACCTATCGAAGTCAGCCGCACCATCGTGGTATCGCAAACCCAAAACACGCCCAATCCGGCCAACCCCAACAATCGTCCCCAAACCGCCCCGACCCAATCCCAACAAGACAGCTTCATCATACGCTTACTTAAAGGATTATTGGGGTTAGGAAGCTAGGAAAGTGCAAAGTGCAAAGTGCAAAGTGCAAAGCCGCAGTTATTACTTGCTACTTTGCACTTTGCACTTTCCACTTTCCACCTGCCACTTTTATGAATATTCTCGAACTCATCCGCATGATTGTGTTTAATTTGCTACGCATGAAAGTGCGGGCGCTGATGACGGCCTTGGGCGTGGTGATCGGCACGGCCTCGGTGGTGTTGTTGGTGTCGTTGGGCGTGGGCTTGCAAGAAAGTGCCATCAAGAGCATGAGCAGCTCGAATGACCTGACCGAGATGCGCCTGACCCCCAATTTAGATGTGCAGAGCGCCCTGAGCGCCAGCACCGACCCCGAGGCAGCCACTGATTTTACGTTAAACCAAGCCCAATTTACGCCCAAAATCAAACAAGCCGCGCTCGATGAACTCAATGCGCTGCCCGGGGTGAAAGGGGTTGCGCCGACCTTAAATTTGCAAAACAGTTTTCGGCTGCGCCTCAATCGCTTAGATGGCTTTGCCCAAGAAATGGTAGGGGTTGACCCAGATTTATTCGATAGCCTCGGCTATGAGCTTGAGAGCGGCAATGCCGAATTAGGTCCCGGCCAAATTGTAGTGGGGGCCGAGGTCGGGCGTTTGTTTTTTGATGCCAGCGCACGGCGGCAGCCCGCCCGCCCGGGCACAGCAGGCTCAGCCGCCGCCAACATACCCGCCATCAGCACCCCCGAACCCCAGCCGTTACAAGATCAGCGTATTCAATTTATGGGTAACAAAATCGGCCCCGACCGCCGCCCAGTGCAGCAACAATGGACCTTTTTGGTGGCAGGGGTGCTCAAAAAAACCGGCAGCAGCCAAGATCGCATGATCTATTTGCCAGTGCGCGAGGTGATTGAAATGAACACGTGGCAAAGTGGCACCCGCGCCAACCCCGAACAAGACGGCTATAACCAAGCCATTATGCGCGTCAATTCGCCCCAAGATGCACAACGCCTAGAAACCATTTTGCTCGAAATGGGTTACACCGTGCAATCGCCTATCAGCATCATTCGCCAACTCAACCAATCGTTTCGCATCATTCAAATTGTGCTGAGCGCCATTGGCGGCATTGCCTTGCTGGTGGCTGGGTTTGGTATCGCCAATACCATGATGATGGCAATCTACGAGCGCTCACGCGAGATTGGGCTGATGAAAGCGGTGGGGGCCACCAATCGTGATGTGATGTTTATGTTTTTGGGCGAGGCCGGGCTGATTGGGTTGATTGGAGGTGTGGTGGGCAATTTGATTGCGCTGGCAACAGGTGCGGTGCTCAGTGTCATCATCAGCCAATTTTTGGGCCAAGGCACTGGCACAACGGTTGGCACATCCACAACACCCAACACCAGTTTTAGCGTCATTACGCCGGTGTGGTTGCTCATCACTGGCACCTTATTCTCAATTTTAATTGGGGTGGTGGCGGGTTTATACCCGGCCTTGCGCACCACGCAACTTGACCCCATTTTGGCCTTAAAAACCGAATAACGCAAATTGTGTAGGGGTTAAGATGATAACGAAACCGTCATTTCGAGCGAAGTGAGAAATCTTTGCATAACATACGCTTTTAGTCTCAATTTACGCAAAGATTGCTCGCTTTGCTCGAAATGACAAAAGTTTAGACACAAATGACGATTTTACGGTTCCACTATCCTCTTGACCCTTACAAAAATAGATATTTAAGATTTAAAATAAATTCCAGTGTTAAGATAAATTCATCGTATCTCTACAAGCATAAAGCCCAAAGAGATAGGATGAATTCGTTATATCGCGGCAATATTACGAACTAACCTAAATTCAATGCCTTACTCATGTGGCAATCAGAATTGAATTGCCCATCTAAAAGTCGCATACAATTACCTATAGTCAATCGACTAAATCCTATCAAACATCAAAAGGAGAATATATGAAAAATCGATTTGCAAATACCATTACCCAAAGCGTGGTACTCGCCCTTGCATTAACGGCCTGTGCATCGCCAACACCCACCGCCGCGCCCGCCAAGCCCGCTGCACCTGCCGCGCCTGCTGCCACAACGGCCCCCGCTGCACCTGCCCCGGCGGCGACAACAGCCCCTGCCGCGCCCGCCGCGACGGCAGCACCCGCCGCCACATCTGCCCCGGCACCAGCCGCGGATGGTGTCAACAGCATTGGCAAGAAACTACCCGCCGATGCCGCTCCCAGCGACCAACAAGTGATGGTCATCCCAGCCCAAGGCGCTTCAAAAGATTCAAAATTTGCAGATATCACCGCCAGCGTTTATAACCGTGGTGGTTTGTCAGACCTATACGCCATTTCACTCACCCGCCTCAATAAAGACTTTGAGACCATTCCCGGGGCAGCCAAGAGCTGGAAACCCAGCGCCGATGGCAAAACATGGACGTTCTTATTGCGCGAAGATTTGAACTGGTCGGACGGCACCCCTGTGACCGCCGCAGACTTCATTGCCACTTTGCAGCACACCGCCAACCCCAAAACCGCTTGGGACTTTGTGTGGTATATCGAAGAAGGCAATATCAAGAATTATTCTGAAGCCGCCGCTGGCAAGGCCAAACTCGAAGATATCGGTATTCGCCAAGGTGCAAACCCCAAGGAATTGATTATCGAGACCACCAAGTCAACCCCTTATTTGCCCAGCTTGTTGCTCTATTTCATGCCAATGCAAAAGGCCGCGCTCGAGAAATATGGCCCAACCTACAATTCTGACCCCAAGACCGCCGTCTCGTCTGGCCCATTCATCGTCACCGAATGGTCACCCACCCGCTACGTCGCCTCGGCCAATAAGAATTTGCCAGAAGACCTCAAGCCCTATCTCAACAAGATCATTGCCTTGCCATTTGAAAGCCAAATTCAGGCCTATCAAGCCGGCAAAATTGACTATGCTGTGCCAGCCAACGTTGCTGACCTCAAGCTCGCCCTCGATGATCCGAAGTTGAACAAAGACATCTCGACCGATGTTGGCGACTTCCGCACCAACTATTTCTTCTTCGACATGTCGAAGGCCCCCTATAACAATGTGAAATTCCGCCAAGCCTTGTCACATTTGCTCGACCGTGATTCACTCTCAAAAGTCATCATCAAAGAGCCATCCAACAAGCCAGCGGTGTCCTTCCTCGCCCCCGGTTTCCCCGGCTCAAACGTGCAAGAACTGGCCCCCATTCAAAAATATGACCCAGAACTCGCCAAGAAGCTCTATGCTGAATCGGGCCAAAAGGTAGACAAGCTGACCTTGCAAGTGCGCAACGAAGGCAACCAATCGTATAACGAAGTGCGCAAAGCCGTCGCCCAAGTATTTGGCGATGAAATCAAGAAAGTATTGGGTATCCCAGTCGAAATTAAGATCGTTGAGCAGAAAGTATTTGGCTCAACTGGAATTCAGGGGGTTGACAAGACAAAACGCTCAAATCCTTCCAAAT
>CAZLOF010000334.1:0-5682 GCA_964560745.1 uncultured Thermoflexus sp. | reverse complement strand
GTTCTCGATTTGATGCTTTGTGGAAGTTGTTATGCCCCTAGAAAAAAATGCACCCCTTCCTATTATGGTAAAATACACCCCCTAACAAGGTCCCATCGTCTAGTGGCCTAGGACGAAGCCCTCTCAAGGCTTAAACACGGGTTCGAATCCCGTTGGGATCACTCTCATAAAACGCCGATTTCATGCGAAATCGGCGTTTTGTTTTATTAAAGGCTTTTTATGAAAACAAAAGAAGACATTGTAGATGCTTGGCTACCCCGCTATACTGGACGGTCACTTGACCAATTCGGGAAATATATCCTACTTACCAATTTCGATAATTATGTGCGTAAATTTGCCGAAAAATTTGACGTGCCTGTCATCGGCGAAGATCGCGCCATGCGTAGTGCCCATGCCAATGGTATTACCATTATCAATTTTGGCATGGGTAGCCCCAATGCTGCCACCATTATGGATTTATTGTGTGCAATTGAACCCAAAGCCGTGTTGTTTTTGGGCAAATGTGGTAGTTTGAAATCAAAAATCGGGGTGGGGGCCTTTGTGCTGCCCATTGCTGGCATTCGTGGCGAAGGAACCTCCAACGATTATTTTCCACCCGAAGTGCCGGGGCTACCGGCCTTCGCTCTCCAAAAAGCAGTTTCAACCACCATCCGCGAGGCTAATCAAGACTACTGGACCGGAACTGTATTTACCACCAACCGCCGTGTTTGGGAATGGGATGCTGATTTTAAAAACTATTTATCACGTATTCGCGCTACCGCCATTGATATGGAAACCGCAACTATTTTTGTCACCGGTTTTCACAATGATATTCCATCAGGAGCCTTATTACTGGTTTCTGACCAACCCATGACCCCCGAAGGAGTAAAAACCGAGGTCGGTGATCATGCGGTAACGCGCAACTTTGTTGATTTGCATTTGCAAATTGGCATCGATTCACTAAAACAATTGATGGATAAAAAATTAACCGTTAAACATTTGCGGTTTTGAGTTGATATAGTCTTATCAATAAAATGAGTTAAGATCATATACAAATGAAACCGGCCTCAACCGATACCCCAGCAAGCCCAGCATGGTATTGGGCTATTCCTATTGCGCTTGTCTTGCCCATCTTGCATATCAGTATCTTTACCATTCGTTTTGGGTTTGGCAAGTTTGTCGGTGCTTTGCTCGACGGCCTTACGTTTATCCCCGGCGGCCTCATCGCTAGCATTGCCCTCGTTTATTTGCTACGGCTAAAAATTTCTAACCCCAGTAATTTGGTGGCTGGCTTTATTGCCGGTGTGCCATTCGCCTTTTTGTTTAGCTTATTGTTACCCTTATTTTTGCCCGCCATTATTGGGGCCACCATTGGCGGGGCATTACCTTTGTTGATGGGGATCGGGCTTGGGCACTTCTACAAGCCATCAACGGCCTCGGCTGAATAAAGGTGGTAGTGTAAAGCGTCGCTTAGTGCGCGTCCCCAGACGCGCATCTTGGCTTATGGGCTAGCGTAGGTCTTTTGCCGATTGTTTCGCCGAGGTCGCCGACAACAAACCCCGTTGGGTTAAAGCATGAAGCAAGGCATACTCAACCTCGCCTTGATCATCTTTGGTAATCACCGCGTTCTCATGGGCAGCTTTTAGGCAAAATGGGTAACCATTGCCCATTTTGCTATGCCGTTGCGCAATGGCTAAGACCGTCGCAACCTCATCGGCGCACCAAGCGGGCATCTCAAGCCGCACAATTTCGGGGTGCAAAAATTGGCTGCCGATGATATCGGCCTCATCTGCCGACAAATCAGATGCCAAATTGGCATAACAACACCGCATGCCATGCCCGGCATAAGCCAAACGCTGTGCGCCAATACTTTGCCAATTGGGGTCAAACAAAGCAGTGCGGCGCGACAGCGGCAAAATTGGCTCGATTAATTGGCGATCAAACACTCCAGCCCATTGGGCATTGCCGCGCACAGGCTTTGTTTGTCCATTTAAATTTAACCCCAGCGCAATAGTCTTGAGCAAAGCGTTGCTATTGGGGCGGTCAATATAACCCGCAATAATGGCCCCACAATCACGCAATTTGTCGAGCGCGGCCCCAATCCGTTTGGCTTGTTCAAGCGCCATTTTTTCGGGCATACGATCATTGAGCAATGAAAAAGGCATGATTGCGCCATCGGCTAGCGCCACCACCCGCACCCCAGCCCGCTGAAACGCGGCGGCACGCTCGGCCAAGACTTCAATCTCTAAAAAATCGCGTTCAGTGCTAATTTCGCCGGTCGGTTTTAATTCGCCGTTGTCGTCATACAAGGCATCTTCGCCCAACAAACGCACCTCACGCTGTTCGCAAAATTCAATAGCGGCATCGAGTGCTGTCGTACGGGTGACCCCATACACAAAACACACGCATGCCACATGAATGAGGCCAAACAAGGCTGGTTTGTGCCGGTCAGGCAAAATTTGCGAGCCATCTGAACACAACAAGACATAATTTGAGGGGTCTTCGCCAAAGCTATAATGCCCATTTGCCACCTCATTTGCCACAAATTGCGCGGCGTTTAGCTTGGCATCTGCTGCCTGTGCCGCGTCTACGGTCGCTTGCCATGCCTGCAAATCAAATTCGGGGGCAAAAAATTGGGCCAGCGTTGCCACCGATTGCGCCCGCTGCGCCTGCGTCGCAATCGTCATTTCGATCACCCGCTCAATTTGGGGCTTTAGCCAACGAACATCTATCGACATAAGGTAGTTGATAGTTGAGAGTTGAACGTTGAGCGTTAAGAGTTAAAACTCTCAACTCTTAACGCTCAACTCTCAACTCCTAGTCCCTAAACACCCGCACACGGCGATATGGCTCTTTGCCATATGAATGTGAAATAAGATTTGCAGCACGCACAAGCTCATGTTGTTTGCGCCGCACAAATTGATTTTGTGGGCGCAGATCAACCGAGCGCTCACCCGACAACACCCGCTGAATGGCGATTTCGGTATCGCTGATAGCGGTGTCGAGTGGGGTGGCTTCGACCTCGCTCAGATTAAACAGTCCGCCTAAAACCGTCTCAATTTGCAGCTCAGAATTTGAACGCAAGACATAGATTGGGATATTACGATGCTCGGCATCGGTAATAGCGCGAGAACGTTGGCGATAATAGGCTTTTGAAGTCACCAACACGTCGGCATCACCCGCGCTATCGACCAATTGGGCTGGTATGCCCAAATGCCGAATGGCTTGTAACATGCGATTACGCGGCAAGCCAAAGGCAAAGATTTGCATCAGCCGAGTCGGGAATTTGGACAACCCTCCAGATAAATTAATTTCAGGCTGTGCCAATGGGTCTTCAAGCGATTGCCCATTGTCGCCATTGCCATTAACATGCCCATTGGTGGGGAGGGGGGGATGGGCTGGGGTGTCAAAATCAAAATCGCGCTCACGTTCTCGTTCTTGTTCACGTGCTGGGCGCGGTTCGACGCGCATCATACCGCGCTCTTGCCCACGCTCCATCAGGCGGCTACGATCCTCGACTGGCATGGTCGATTTTGTTTTCTCGATATGCAGTTGCCCATCTTCACCAAAATAACGCAACTCGCTGGGCGGAACCCGCCCACGCAAAATATGATCGACCGCCTCGGCCACATTATGATGCACCAACAATTTTGTGCGCTCTTGAATTTCGATCAACACATCAAACGTGGGCGGGGCGCGCCGCTCAAGCACCGTTTTTTGGGTGTGCCGCCGTCGTGCTTCATCATCAGACAAGGTCACGCTTTCGATCCCGCCAATCAAGTCGCTGAGGGTCGGGTTCGACATCAAATTTTCAAGCGTTTTGCCGTGCGCCGTGCCAATTAATTGCACCCCACGCTCGGCGATGGTGCGGGCCGCCTCGGTTTCGGCAGCCCGTCCAATTTCGTCAATCACAATTACTTGCGGGTTATGGTTTTCAACCGCTTCGATCATCACTTCGTGCTGACGGCTGGGGGTGGCAACCTGCATACGACGCGCCCGCCCGACGGCTGGATGTGGTATATCACCATCGCCACCAATTTCATTGGAGGTATCGACAATCACCACACGGCTGCTATCGGCCAGCACCCGTGCAGCCTCGCGCAGCATAGTGGTTTTGCCCACGCCGGGCCGCCCCAATAGCAAAATGCTTTTGCCATTGGTGATGATATCTTTAATGATTTCGAGGGTGCCATACACCGCCCGCCCCACCCGACAAGTAATGCCGACCACTGTGCCGCGTCGGTTTTTGATCACCGAAATTCGGTGCAATGTGCGTGTAATGCCAGAGCGGTTGTCATCGTCAATCTGCCCGATGCGCTCTAAAATATAGTCAATTTCTTCGCGCGTAATTTCATGCTCACGCAGCAAAATTTCTTCATCTTTGCTGCCAGCATAACGTGCCTCTGGCGCACGCCCTAAATCCATCACAATTTCAATCAATTCATGAAACTGCCCATGCCCGCGCAGCGCCTGTGCCAATTCTGGTGGCAAAACCGTTAGCAACACTTCTAAATCGTCTGTAATTCTCTTTTCTTGCATTGTCTATGTTTGATCATTGGGCAAAACTAAAAAATTTGCCCGTGCTTAGTATATAAACGCAAAGACGCATGAAGTGGCAGATAGCATTGCTACCCCCAACATCATGCGCCCGATTTTGGTATTTTGGTTTGTAACGTAAAAATAACCCGTATTTTGTATGGTCAACAAATCAGTTTTGATCAGTTGTTAAATTGTAGCATCGCTCAGGTGTATCTTCTCAATAAACAGCAGCAATTAAAAAAATTTCAGCATAGGTCTTTTAGGCTACATTAGCAAATATGAATAGGTTTTCGCCGAAATCACAATATCTCCCTGCCCTAGGCAGGGAGATATTGTGATTTCGGCATGTATCTTTCTTAATCTGACATTGTCAAGTTAATTTAATGAAAAATAATCAAGCAACGAGGCCGCCAACCGATTGAGTGGCACTTTCTCGAATGGGTGCGGCGTGCGAGGCAACACCTCAAATTCACCTTGCGGCAAAGCGCGATAAATACCGAGGCTATCGGCCATATCGGCGGTGCTATCGCGGTCGCCGATCATTACGCGCACAGCGTGAGGCAATTGGGCTGCCTGCATCGGCGTTAGCCCACCCATCTCACCAAAATAACACATACTCTCAGCCGTGCGCGCCAGCATAGCCTGCCAGCCCAACGTGCGATGGCGTTTAGCCAACATTTCGGCAAATTTAGGCACTTTTGCCAAAATCTTTTGCGGGTCAAGCATTCCGACTTCTTTGGTCGCGGCTTCGCGCGTCCAGCCAAATTTTGTGCCAAGTGTGGCAATGCGCCCCACCCGCTGCGGCTGAGTTTGGGCTAACGCCAGCGCCACAAACCCACCAAGGCTATAGCCAAACACATGGCTTTGGGCAATCTCATGCGCATCCAAATAAGCCAATACGTTGGCGGCAAAATGCTCGGCGCGAAAGGGGCGCTGGGCATCGGGCGCATCGCCGTGCCCCTCAAAATTGAGCACATGCACCACAAATTGCGTTTGTAGCATTGGCTTCAATGCCTCAAATTGATCAACCGCGCCCAATGCGCCATGTAGCAACAGTAAATTTTGCATGTGTGAATGACGCTCCTCTACATGTATTTTCTCAATAAAACGGGATAAATAAAACAAATTTTCGTCGGAATCACGATATGGCCTTTTGGCGCAGAG
>CAZLOF010000333.1:0-5704 GCA_964560745.1 uncultured Thermoflexus sp. | reverse complement strand
GCACTACACCCCGCAACAACTCGAAGCGTCATACCCTCAAATTCGCCAATTTTTTGCCGCCAAGCAAAAATATGACCCGCAAGGCCTGCTGACAAACACATGGTATGAAAAGTATCGTGGCATATAGATGCCACAAGCTGAAACTAAAATTTTCGCCGATTTCACGATCTATCGCCCACAGCATAAGTGTGGGCGATAGATCGTGAAATCGGCCCTTCATTTTTTAGGAAGTTGCTGTAGTAATCTCGGCATGATGTCTTTAAGCGATTAAACCTTCGCCAACATCTCACGAATGACGACATTACGCGGGGCATCGAGAAAATCTTCAAATTCGAGCGTATAGCCTTCGGGGTCGAAAGCCATAAACCCGCGCACCCCGATGGCATCATGTTGCTTGAGCGGCTTAAAAATGGTCACGCCATTGGCTTGCAAATGGGCATAAATGCCATCTAAATCGCTCACCACAAACCCAATGATGACGGGTTTAATCTCATTTGGCTTATGCGTGCCGTGTTCGCCATCGACCAACCCAATGAATGAATGCGGGGTCATTTGGTAAATTTTGCACCACCCCTGATCCACCGCTAATGTTAGCCCCAAAATACGCTCGTAAAAATCGCATGAACGTTGCAGGTCTTTGTGATAGGTAAAAATGACATTGGCTTTTGGATGAAAATTTGACATAGTGCTATTCTAGAACACATTCTGCACCGCTCAGAAATCGGGTTTCTTCCAGAAACCCGATTTCTAATTGCGCTAATTGCATGTAAAAGCTGTGCAATAGCACATTTCTCTTGCAACAATCGCTGAGGCCGATGTATTAGTGAGCTGGAATTTCAAACATATCGTAAAATTAGAAAAGATACGATTATTTAATGCCGTTAATTTGACATTGGGTTATAAATCGTTACAAATTTATAGCCCTCGTGAGGTAGCAATTTACGAAGATGATAACTAATATTCATGCTATAGAAATGGTCAGACAAATCCGAGACGAAAATTACGGACAGACATGCCATATGACAACATCCGAAAGGATATTGTATTATCACAATCGAGCAAAGTTATTTCATGCGCAACTGGCGAAGCAATACCCCAATCTAGCTTTGCAAAAAGTGTTAATTAATGAAGACAAAAATCAACTAGCCAAAGCATCAGTTGCCCAATTACCAATCAAAGCCACCTCAGCAAATTAAGGCTGTGCAGCACGGAAATCGGGTTTCTTCCAGGAACCCGATTTCTACTGCACTAATTGCGCATAAACGCCCCCAACGGTATCAACTGATCAGCCGCGCCGGCCACTGCCCAACGTTGCCCGGTTTGCGGGTCATACACCCCCACAAACACCCGATAATCGCCGCTGGGCAAAGCCGCCAACCCGCGCACCGTCAATCCATCGCGCACGACTTCACCCTCAGACCACACCTCGCTGGGGTATGCGCCGCCACGCATCGGGCTATCAATCTGCGCCACCAATTTGCCTTGCGCGTCGATCACATGCACAAACACAGTGGCGCGGGGCAAGGCATTTGCCTTGGCACGCCACGTCAACGTCAGTGCTAGCGTATCGTTTAAAACCTGACGCTGACTGTCAATCAAATCAATCGCCCCTTTCGTGCCATTGGGCGCGGTTAATTGCGCTTGCGGCGCGGCCTTACCAGCCGCCAAAATGGGTTTTGGCCCCACCGCCACCGCGCCCACCTTCGGCGCGGCCTCAGGCGCAATCAGGGTTTGGCGGGTTTGTGAATCGAGCCAATTGAGGCGAAAAGTGACGCGAGTGGCCTCGGCATCGCCGACCGACACAAACACGGTTTGGGCAAAGGTATCGCCCGCCCGCCAACGGCTGCTGGGAAATGTGCCATCGCCCGGATGCACTTGAGCGCTGCGCCCCAGCGAGCGCCCATTTGCCTCAAACGCCTCGACATTCAGCACATAATCAGCGGTCACAGGCTTGATCACCCGCCAATATAGCGTGATGGGGGCAAAGTCACCCGCCACGACTTTGGGCTGCGGCTGGCTATAGCCCAGCAATTGTATGACATCGCCAAAAACAAAGGGCTGCGCCACTTGCATGGTGGTCGGTGGGGCCACCGCATCCAGCAAAGCAGGCGGGCGATACATCGGCGCAAGCACCAAAAACGGGGTCATCAAGGCCGTCCACGCGATCCCAGCCGTCACATATAAGGTGCTGATGCGCCGCAACCAAGCTGGCAGTGCCGCCAACCCCATCGCAATGAGCAAACACAAGGCGCTGAGGGCTGGCATGTAATAACGCCCGATCATGATGGTGTAATCGGCATAATAAGCCGCCCGCACAAACGGCGCAGCCACCACACAGGCCAAACACAGCCAAAGAATTGATGATTGACGATGCGCACCTTTCCGTTTAAATCGCCCATCGCCCATCGCAAATCGTAAATCGTAAATTAACCCGCACAGACATAGCCCCCAGCCAATGAGGGCGGCGTTATACCAACTATCGGGCAGGCTCATTTGAGCGTGGCCCCAACCAAATAAACCATAGGTGGTGCGAAAAATCATGGCGGGCAAATAGCTTTGCATGGCCTCGACCAAAGCACGCAGCCGATCATAAGGGCGGGGTTGCTCGGCCACCGTGTGGGGGGCATAGGGGTTAAATGCGGTGCTGATAAACTCGATGGCGCTGCTCATCTGTTTGGCGATGCGCCCTTGTGAAGCCAACACCCCCACCCCGCCCAACACCAACAACCCCAGCCCCAGCACCAGCACCACACGGCGGTTTTGAGCCACAAATTGCATTAACGCCACCCGCCGTTGTAACGCAATCGAGCAACATACCAGCCCAGCAAACGCCACCAACGACAAACCGCTGTCTTTGGTTAATAACGCCAACACCAGGGCCAAACCCAGCCACAACAAATTGGGCAGATTGGGCAGATTGCGCACCCGCAACACCCGCCACAACACCAGCGCCCCCATCACCCCAATCCCAACATCATTCGTAATCGCACCGCTCAAATGCAAAAACATCGGCCAACAAGCGTAAATGAAGGTAGGAATGAGGAGGTTGAGAGTTGAGGGTTGAGGGTTGAAAGTTGAGATTGGGGAGTTGCTCACTCTCAACTCTCGACTCTCAACGCTTAATGCTTTGGCTGCAAAAAAAGTAAACAGCACACCCAAGGTGCTGATAATGGCCGACATCAGCCGCCCAAGATGCAGCGCCAGCGCCGTGCCGCGCAAGAGCAAGCGATCATGCTCAGTGTCTGGCACAACCATGATGCGGCTGCCGAGCGCAAATTGGGGTTGCAGATTGTCAGACGTATCGACGGCGGCAATGGCCAGCGCGACCGGCAAATAATAGAGCGGTGGCTGTCGCCCCTGCACAAGTTCATCACGTCCCGGCAAACGCCAATGCGCCGCCACATAACGCGCATACTCATAATGCCCCGGCTCGTCATATGAGCCAAAAATAGGGGTGGTGAATGAATAGAGCGCCGCCAATGCAAAATGCAGCAGCATGATGAGGGCAAGGGGAAATTTAAAAGACAATTACAAATTAAAAATTACGAATTACGAATTACGAATTACGAATGATGCTTGCGCCAATTCGTAATTCGTAATTCGTAATTCGTAATTTCATTACTGGCATAGTTGGTTACTGCGTTCGCTGGGCAACGACATATATAGCGCATCACCTTGAATACGTTCACCATCGGGGCCACGCAAGGCCAACCGTGCGCCGTTGGTGTAATCATACACACCCAATGCCAAAGTGTAAATATCGCTAGGGCTACGATCGGCAGACGAAGACGGCGGCAACGCCAAGATACGACGGTCGAGCACCGTTTTGTCGGGGCTGGGCAAGGCTTGCAACGGCAACAAGCCGCCGATCAAGGCCCCATCGGCCTGCACCAGTTTGGCCTCGTTGCTGCCCAACACCTGCGCAAACACCGACAAAGTGGGCGCGAGTGCTGCACCGGTTGGGTTAAGCCGTCGCCAACGGGTTTCGAGCAGCCAACCTTGGTCACACGGGGTGAGATTAACCTGCATATCGAGCGCATCTGCCAGCCGAAAACCGGCCTCACGCTGATCGCGGGTGGCTTCGACCCCACCCAGCCAATCGGTGCGCAGGCTATCGCTGAGATAGCGCGTCCACAAAACAGCCTCATATTGCCCAACCTGCGCCGCCAAACCCGCCACCTCAATCTCAGGGCCAATCACTTTGTGATCATAAGGCAAGGTCGGGCGAAATGACAAACTGGGGCTAACAGTATTGACCGTGACCGCACGGCCTGTATTTGCCAAGGCAAAGTCGCTTGGCTTGACATAACTGGCGCTCAATTGAGCGATCTCGGCCCCCAAGGGGAAACGCCGAAAAGGCGGCGACACCCATTCGGGCAGATCGAGCGCCAAAATGCGGCTGGCGGGGGGCAATTGGGCGGCCCGCGTCGCCACTGCGAGCACCGGCGCACTGGCCCGCACATGCAAGGCAATTTGCTCACGCGCATGTATAAAGCCAATTAGCCCGATCAAGCCAGCCAAAATGCCATAAACGCCCCAGGTTGGCAAGGAAGGGGTGACGGCCAATTGGGCCGGCTTTTGCTCGGTGTTGCGGTTGCCATCATGCAGATCAACCACCACCGCGATGAAGGCCGCCCACAACAAGGCCGCGCCCGGCAAAGCCGCGTAATAGACACGCGGGGCATGATGCACATAATCGACCGACAAACGCAGCACGGCGGGGGCGATGCCCAACAGATATAAGCCCAAGCCCAGCAACATGAGATAGCGGCGGCGGGTAAACCACGTGAGCAAGGCCAACACCAACGGCAATAAAATGGCAGCCCACGCCACATAATCAAGTTGCAGCGCGTCTTCGCGAATGGGAAATGTATCGCCAAAAGGCATGGGCCGCAACAACACCGACACCGGGTAAACGAGCGGCTGCGAGGCATACAGCAAACGCCGCAAAATATCATCGCTGCTGCTCAGACTCAATGACACCTGCTCTGGCGCAGCGCCTTTGGGGATGAGGCTGTAAACCGCAAAATAAACCCCACACCACAGCACCATCAACAGTGCCAACCCGAATTGGGGGGGGTTAGGGATTAGGGATTGGGGATTGGGGATTTCGACAGCGCCCGTCGCCAATATCGCTGTATTCTCCAATCTTCCTTCTTGGCTCTTGGCTCTTGGCTCTTGGCTCTTATAAAATGCCACCACCACACACAGGCCGCCAACGACCAAGGCCACTTCGTTTGACCAAAACCCCATTAACGCCAAAAATAATAAAGGCAATAGCACCTTGGGTCCAAAGACCGCCGCCCAAGGCGAGGCGGGCAACGCAGCGATCGCCTCATTCACCCGCACAAACCGCCACAACACCCACAACATAAAGAGCAACGCCATTTGATGATTTAGCCCAGTAGCCAAGCCAACAGCCTGCACCGCAAATGGGTTTAGCACAAACAAACACGCCACCGTCAAGGGCAAAAAGGTGTCAACTGGGCGGTGCTGACCCATTGGCAACAAGAGCAAGTGTGAAATACGCAACACCAAATAGCCATTAAGCATATGACAAGCCAGCGCCAATAGGTGCATGAAAAGGGCCGCATTGGCCCCAAACAAAATCGCTATTTTGTAAACGGCGATAAGCAAAGGGCGGTAATACCCATGATCGCCGCTGCGGATAAAGACATCTAACCAAGTATAGTCATAGGCCAAA
>CAZLOF010000332.1:3847-5718 GCA_964560745.1 uncultured Thermoflexus sp. | reverse complement strand
CTATAGGGCCTTTAGGAGCAGAGGCTTTGCCCCTGCTCCTAAAGGCCCTATAGTGATTTCGACATTACATCTTTTGGGTTTACCTCGAATGATTGAGGGGATACGACATAGCGTTATTTCCAAAAATAACGGCCTAAATCATTGAGGTATGCATCGATATTAAATTTTGCCCAATCTTGGCGACCTTGATTACCCAATTGAAATAAAGTGCCACCCATAAAAGGCGAATGCCAAACCCCAACATAAGGTGATGGTGAAATATGTCCTTGAATTACAAGCGCATCATCTTGCGGATCAATCACCAATTGCCTAGCCTGCACTTCGACCCAACGCCGACAAAAACTAACAAAACCATCTCCACTCACCCCATGGTTCGCAAATCCGCCTTTGCTTGTATTCAAACCCGTCCGATCAGACACAATACCGCGAATATGAGGGTCAAACCCACATCGTTTAAATAGAAATTCCCAGCGCCGCAAGGTATAACCCAAGGTACGCTCATCCCACAACGACTCGTCACCTTGCCATGCAGTCACTTCACTATGCACATTAAACAACAACAACCCATGATTGTAGGCATCAGCATACCCGTCTTGAATCGCCTTACAAACATCTGGGTCATCATAATTGGGATGCCGAGCCGCAAAACTACCTGCCGCATAACGGGCGCGGCCTCGGCTGCGTTCACGAATCATCCGCGCATTTGTAACATCAAATGCCGCCCGTTTACGAATCTCCTCTGGGCTATCACTTGCCGTTTCATTGGCATCTAGCCCAAGGTAAATTACTTTGGCGCGATCACCGCTTAAATGTTGAAAATATAGGTCATGTGATGGAGTCCAATTGGTCCAAACCCAACGCGCCATGACCGTTGCCCCTAAATCAGACAGGGCATTGACCATCGCCATATCATTCACACAAGTAAAAAAACGACAGCCTTTATTAAAGGCATCCATACTTGCGCTGCCATTCCACAAAGCATTTACCCCTAATTGTGGCAAAGGCGGGGCGGGCAAATGCACATTTCCAATTTTCACATCATCGGTTTCAGCAGGCGCAACATTCACCACCGCCGTATAACCATTAAAAGCAGTAGGTTTAACCGTCTGCCCAGCAAAAGCATGGTCTGGTAGCCCTTTTTTCTTGGTTGTATCACGGCGAATCTCAAAAAAAATAACCCGCACAATCGCCGAGGCCAAATCTGGCCCATAAGTTGGGCAAAGCGATTTGGTCTGCCCATCCCAAGGGTCAATAATCTTAAGTTCAACAATCGATTGCCCTAATTCTTGGGCCGAAACAAAGGTGCGCGGCGTGATAGAAGGCATCGTCAGCGCCTCACGAACTTCGTTAAAATCGGTGGCCAACACAAAATGCATCGGCGATTCCAAAATATCCGCATCAACCCGATTGCGCCGCATAATCGGGGCCACACCACCCTCAAGTTGTGAAACCGCCTTCAATGGGTCAACTTCGATCATGGCTGGCTGGCCTCGGCCAATATGCGCTTTTAGCGCCGATAGTAATTCAGGGCCACATACCTCACCACTACGCCGCATAATATGCAACAAGCGCACATGCCCACCGGTCTCTTTATCTAAACGAAAATGAGTGGGAAACCCACCTAATAAACCCGGCGCATAAAACCCATTATTTTGTTTGCGCTGCATGTTCATTTGAATGGGGTCGAGCCATACATCTTGCGCTGCATTCGCCAACAGTAAAGCACAATGATCTAAGTTAGCTTGTAAATCATCTTTGCTTTGCAGTTGAACCGCCGCTAATTTAATTTTCATGGGGCTTTTTTCTTTGTTTTAAACCACTTTCGCCACGGTAAGACAGGATTTTTCATTCGTTCAACGGTTGGATTTTGC
>CAZLOF010000332.1:0-3837 GCA_964560745.1 uncultured Thermoflexus sp. | reverse complement strand
AACCCATTATTTTGTTTGCGATTAATGTTCATTTGAATGGGGTCGAGACATACATCTTGCGCTTCATTCGCCAACATTGTGTCAACCACTAACCAACTGCCATAACGCCCAATTGTGATTCTTGGGTCATAAGAAAACCCTAAAACATGATTGGCCCAGCTAGGGTTACGCTGCGACATTGGGTGAAAATTAAATCTTTCAGTCGTATCTTCGCAGTCATCATCAACCACAGTTACTGCGTCATTCATACTAAGATAACGCTGTTGTGGCAGCACCCACCAATCACTTTGAGCAATTACCCCATGCAATACTTGCCCATATGCAATCCCACCAATAATATTCGTACGTAAAGTGGCGTTAGGAGAGGTGCGAATGACAGCTCCTGTGGGTCTTATCACTTTAATACTTACGACACTACGGTTCATTTTTCAACAATGTGTTGCAAAGATAACTACTTAATCTTAGGATTTTTAATTGAACTGAGTCAATTTTAATGTTTTATTGTAATTTTAACCGAGTGCGGACATCTGTCTTAGATTATCTAATTTATAAGCGTTAATCGCTTTGATTTTGCTTATAAATTATCATCTTATTTGTCATGGGTATAATATTACGGTTTCAATTTTAACCGAGATTAGACAAATGTTATAGATGACTAGTATTGAAGTTTTAGGACAAAAGGATGAGTTTTCAACCTTTGTCCTATTTGTCGTGGGTATAATGCGGTTCTTCAATATTAAGATAGTAATTTAATTACACGGCATTTTTTCTTTCGCGTAGGAGTTATTTGTGAGCGATCAACAGACCGCAGCCGCGGCAACAGCACCCATCATCTCATTTGACAGCCTTAAGCCTCGAGCAGAGCTTAAGGGGAAAGTCACTAAAGTGGAGCTAGCTGGCGCGCATGTAGATATCGGTACCGGTACCGATGCATTAATGCATATTTCAGAAATCAAGAGTGATAAACCCATTACAAGGTTATCCGATGTCCTTAAAGTTGGCGACGAGATAACCGTTTATGTGGTGAAAGTAGACGCAGCACACAAGCGTGTCAATATCACCATGCGCAAACCGCCTTCTTATGGTTGGGACAACCTGGAAACATGGCTCAAGCTTGACAATGTCAAAGTCGTATCGGTGACAAAGTTTGGCTTGTTTGTCAATATCGATGGCCCCAAAGATGCGCTTTTACCGCATGAGTTTGCCCCGCGGGATGTGCGTCTAAAAGCAGGTGACATCATCGAAAAAGTATGGGTCACTGAAATCAATGAGGGCAAAAATCGAATTGGCCTAACCACCAACCAACCCCCCGATTTACCATGGGAAAAGATTCGCAAGGGCAATGTCTTGAAAGGCACTGTCACAAATGTCGATCGTGGCGTGGTTTATGTTGAGGTTGGTGCTGAGCGCGAAGGTCAAATTCGCCGCAATAGCTTGGGGGTTTCGTTTGTAGACCCGGGTGACTTGGTCACTGTTGGCGAAGAAATCGAAGTTCGCGTGGTGAAAGTTGATTCAAACAAAAAGATTTTGGATCTCTCATTGACCAACTTTAACCCAGAAGACTATGCCTTGTCGTCTGGCTCAGAGGCTACCATCACCCCAATCGAAGCTGCTTTGAAGAAAGCCCAACGCCGCGCTCATGCAGACGCAGGTTTGCCCGAGGCGAAGCCTGCTACTTATGCTAAAGCCGATAAACGCCAAGCTGCGCAAGCAGAATCGATAACACGCACTTTGCAACAATTGCAAGCGCAACGTCAAGCGAACGAAGGCTAACCGTTGGGCTAATAATCCGCGTTATTTACCTCGCGGGACATCACGACCCGCGAGTTTTTTTTGTTCATGGAATACACCGAAACTGAACGTGAGCGTCTTGCCAAGCTGCAACGTATCCGCGACGCTGGCATCGATCCATATCCCCCGCGTGCCCAATTTATTAATGAGCGGGTGATGGCCGCACAGGCCATTCAACTGGCCAAGGCCGAGCAGCCCAGCCCCAAAGCCGAGATTGCAGTGATGGGGCGAATTGTAGGCCGGCGTGTGATGGGCAAAGCCAGCTTTGTGCATATTGAAGATGGTAGCGACAAAATTCAGCTTTTTGCACGGGTCGGCGTTGATTCTCTTGACAAAGCAACATTTGAACGCTTTATCGATTTGGATGTGGGTGATTTTGTCGAGGCGAAGGGCGAGCCGATGTTGACCAAAACAGGCGAGCCAAGCGTCAAGGTCAAGGCTTGGCATTTACTAAGTAAATCGATTACGCCATTGCCATTTGCAAAAGAAGAAAAGCAGCCCGATGGTAGTGTAAGGCGCTATAGCGGCCTGAGTGACCCAGAATTGCGTTATCGCCAGCGTTATGCCGATTTGGCGGTAAACCCAGAGGTGCGCAAGGTATTTCTCACCCGCACCAAGATCGTCAAGGCCATCCGCGAAATTATGGATGCGCATGATTTTCTGGAGGTCGAAACGCCTGTGTTGCAGCCGATTTATGGCGGTGCGGCGGCGCGGCCTTTTACCACGCATCACAATCAACTCGATCAGCAACTTTATCTCCGAATTTCATTCGAGTTGTATCTTAAGCGCTTGTTGGTGGGCAATTTTGAGCGGGTGTATGAAATTGGGCGCGATTTTCGCAATGAAGGCGTGAGTTTTAAGCACAACCCCGAATTTACCCAAATCGAGTTTTATGCGGCTTATTGGGATATGTTTAAGGTAATGGATTTTACTGAGTTGATGATTCAGCATGTCGCTAAGCGTGTGTTGCCGCCTGAAGCTGAGGGCAAATCGCGCTTTCGTGGGCATGAGATCAACTGGCTTAAACCTGCCGAGCGTATGACGATGCGTGATGCCATTCTGAGCAAAACAGATTTGGATATTAACGCTTATCCCGATGCTGAAAGCATGGCGCAGGCGATTTTGGCGCGTAAATTGATGCCGTTTGAGGTGGTGAAGGGCAAAACCCGTGGACGCTTGATCGATGGTTTGATGGGTGATTATGTCGAAAAAACCTTGATTCAGCCTACTTTCTTATATGATTACCCGCGTGATATTTCGCCGTTGGCTAAAAGTAAGCTAGATGACCCAGCCACGACCGAGCGCTTTGAGGGCTTTATTGGTGGCATGGAGTTATGCAATGCTTTTAGCGAACTGAATGACCCCATTGACCAAGAGCAGCGCTTTTTGGCCGAGCAACAAGGCGGCGACGAAGAGGCGCATCCGCTGGATGAAGATTTTATTCGCTCACAAATGTATGGCATGCCGACGGCAGGCGGCTTTGGCATGGGTATCGATCGCTTGACAATGATGTTTACCGACAATGATTCGATCCGCGAAGTATTGCTATTTCCACATTTGCGAAATGTGGGGTAAATTGAAGAAGTTTTAAGAAACAGGCGCTTAGCAAATAAAAAAACTTGGCCCAAACATAATTTTACAGTTATGTTTGGGCCAAGTTTTTTATTTTCTGATCTACCTCATTTGTTTTTAGGCGCAGACGCAGAACGATATATTTCAAAAGGGAATGAGAAAACCCTAAAACTTGATCAAAGCGAAATAAATCTTTGCACGAGCGCTTCATCTTTTGCTGTATATGAAACGATCAATTTGACCTGTTTTATCAATGGATGCAACAAAACTTAGAAGTAAAATTTTTTATTTTCTTAGAAAATAAGCAGATTACTTAAAGAATAACTTTATATCTCGAAGAAAAAATTCGTAGTTCGTAAGAATCACTTTACTTTTCATCCAAAAGGCGGATTACGTATCATGAACACCCTCATACAATCAATTTTATCCAGAGGGTTAATTTCATGGATACATAAAAAGACCAAACTAACTATT
>CAZLOF010000331.1:0-5755 GCA_964560745.1 uncultured Thermoflexus sp. | reverse complement strand
GTCCGTTTTTTTTTCATACACATGTCAGGGCTCTTGCCTCATGGAAAATGGAAAAACGCACACGCCTCACGGCTCAAAGCTATACAATACAGACATGAGCAAATTAATTGAATATGACGAGGCTAGCCCCGAAGTGCGGGCAGTGTATGATGACATTCGTGCCACACGCAAAAGCGATTTTATCAATAATTTCTGGAAAGCCATTGCCGTAAACCCACAAAATTTGCGGCGGGCCTGGCAACACACCAAAGAGATTATGACTGGCCCGGGCAGCATTGACCCGCTGATGCGTGAAATGATTTATATTGCCGTCAGTGTCACCAACGGCTGCGAATATTGCATCGCCAGCCATACCGTCGCCGCCCGTAATAAAGGCCTTACCCCTGAAATGTTTGGCGATATGATGGCGATTATTGGCCTCGCCAATGAAAATAATCGCTTGGTGAAGGGATACCAAGTGGAGATCGACGCAGCGTTTAAATAAAAAATAGCAGTTCATAAACTTCAACGGCAAATTTTGTGCAACCAACAGATTTTGAAATCCTGAGTGAGCTAACAGAAATTGAAACCATTGCGGTGAATCGATCGATTCGTGAGTTAAAACACCTCAATCGCACCTATGGTAAAGGACGTTGGCGAAAATGCAAAGCAATTGCAATGATTCGCTACAATGGAACAGATACAACGGTGATGGCTGAGCTTCATTGGTATGAAGCTCATGGTATTGGAAAAGTAAAATGGAAAGTAAAGCAAGAAATCTAGCCCCTGCCAAAATCACAGCAGCACCTCATCGTGTTAGATATGTTCGATGTATTAAAGGTGAGGATGATCCGCTTTCATTAACCCGCGGGCAATATTATGCTGTATTACCCGATCCAGCCGAGTCGCATGGCATGATTCGGGTAATAGACAACACGACCGAAGATTACTTATTTCCGGCAACCATGTTTCAAATTATCGATGATGCAAAAAACACGCAAACTGAGTTAACGGTTAATTTGTCAGTGCCCGAAAAAGTCGCAATTCACCAAATTGCAAACCAACGCGGCATTAGTATGGCGGCTTTGATGCGTGAATGGATCGATGAACGGCTTGATTTAGCATCAACTAGCGAAAATTCGTAAATTTATGACAAACTTGACCTTTACCCCCCTCAGCAAACTGCGCCGCATGTTACGAGATAAAAAAATCTCGTCGGTTGAGTTGACCCAGCATTTTTTAGACCGTTTGGCCCAACACGGCCCCAAATATAACGCGCTGGCCGAGCTAACGCCCGATTTGGCATTGGCGCAGGCTAAACAGGCCGATCAATTGCTCAAAAAAGGCGAACACAGCTCACCCTTGCTCGGCATTCCCTATGGGGCCAAAGATTTGCTAGCGACCCAAGGCATCCCCACCCGTTGGGGATCACCCGCCCACCAAGACCAAGTGCCAGAGGTCGATGCCACAACGGTGCTACGCCTACGCGAGGCGGGTGCGCCATTATTGGGCAAATTGGCGATGGTCGAAATTGCAGGCGGCGGCGGATATTCATTACCCAGCGCCTCGTTGCATGGGCCGGGGCTTAACCCTTGGAATATCAATACGTGGTCGGGTGGCTCATCATCAGGGTCGGGCAGCGCAGTGGCGGCGGGGTTGGTTCCGTTTGCGCTTGGCTCTGAAACATGGGGCAGCATCGTCACACCGTCAACCTATTGCGGCATTACTGGCTTACGCCCAACCTATGGCTTGGTCAGCCGCTTTGGGGCGATGGAATTGGCGTGGACGATGGACAAAGTGGGGCCAATGGCACACAGCGCCGAAGATTGTGGCCTCATTCTGCAAGCCATTGCTGGCCCCGATGGGCTAGACCTGACCGCAAGCGGCAAATTTAAATTTCGCCCACGCAAAAAACAGCATCATAAGTTTCGGTTAGGCGTGTTGCCTGCCGATTTTAGTGGCGAGCCTGAGCTTGAGCAAGTTTTTCAGGCCGCGCTTGAGGTGTTACACAAGGCCGGTATGAAGATCAAACCAGTTGAGTTGCCCAAGCACGACTATGCTGGCATCGCTAATACGCTGCTGTATGCCGAAATGGCGGGGGCGCATGAGGCGTTTATCAAAAGCGACAAACTCGATTTGCTGGTAAATGGCCCGCAAAAAGAGGGGTTGCGCAACGCCTTAACCTACACCGCCGCCCAAACCATTCAAGCCCAACAACAAAAATTACAGGCCACCCACGACCTGTTGCAGCTTTTTGACGAATTTGATGCGCTGGTATCGCCATCGCTCATGATCGAAGCCCCAGCGCTTGACACCGACTTGCGCACAGCGTTTAAACGACGCGGGGGCTATAGCGTGTTGGGGGCCTTGTGTGGCGTGCCAGCCTTGGCGTTGCCGATGGGCTTTGGCAAATCGGGCTTGCCGCTTGGCCTGAATATTACCGGCAATTTGTTTGACGAAAACACCATTTTGCGTATCGGCATGATTTTTCAGCGCGAAACTGATTGGCATGAACGGCGACCGCCAATTTAAATTTAAAAGATATCATGTCGGCTCCGCGACTGAAGTCGCCCTTAAAGGCTTCACCGATTGCCCGCCTACGCGGGCAAAGATTGCGTCCCCGAAGGGGGACGCTCGGCAAAGCCTTTAAGGACGACTTCGAGTCGTCCAAAATATTCGATTCCATGATCATCTTGAACCTTACAAATTTCGACAAAAATGTTCATTCTTTGTTTTGAAATAAAATATATCACAGATAATGTAATGTCATTCTAATACTTCGAGCGCATACTTAGCCCTTGTGTCATTTGTTCCAATGACACAGGAGTATTAAGATGCAAATTTCACTTGTTCCTTTATTATTGCTTGTGCTGCTATTTTTGATGGTCGTCTTGATCATCGTGTTGTTAGCAGGCATACGCATCATTCCCAACAATCGGGTTGGGATTGTCGAAAAAAAGTTTAGCGGCAAAGGCTCGGTTAAATCTGGGTTTATTGCCCTCAACGGCGAAGCTGGTTTTCAGCCACAGGTATTGCGCGGTGGCATTCATTATCTGATGCCATTTCAATACTCGGTGCATGTCGTGCCATTGGTCACGATTCCGCAAGGCAAAATTGGCTATGTGTTTGCACGTGACGGGTTAATGTTAAACGCCACCCAAAGCTTGGCCTCAAATTTAACCGCCAATGATTTTCAAGATGTGGTGGGCTTCTTGAAAAATCACGGGCAGCGTGGCCCACAACGCCAAATTTTGCGCGAAGGCACTTACGCCATCAATTTGGTGCAGTTTATCGTCATTACCGAAGAGCGGGTGTTTTATCTGCCCATTAACCGCGATGAAACGCAAATGATTCAAAACATGGCGACGGTCATCGGCGAACGCAAAGGCTTTACGCCACTGGTAATCAAAGATTCTGACGACCTAATTGGCATTATTACCGTGCACGATGGCCCGTCGTTGCCGCAAGGCGAGATTATTGCGCCGGTGCGTGGCGATGATGCTCACAACCGCGAAACGTATCACAATAATTATCAAGATGCCGACCGCTTTTTGTTGGCGGGTGGGATGCGCGGCAGGCAATTGCAGGTGATGGTCGAAGGCACGTATTACATCAACCGCCTATTTGCGACGGTTGAAATGGTGAAAAAGACCATTATTGATGTCGGCAATGTCGGCGTGATCATCTTTTACACCGGTAATGTTGGCGAAGACATTTCGGGGGCCGACTATAAACATGGCGAATTGGTGCGCAAGGGCTACCGCGGGGTATGGGAAGAACCGATGTTGCCCGGCAAATATGCGCTAAACACGTATGCGGCGCGGGTGGTGATTGTGCCAACTACGAACTTCATTCTGAAATGGAACCGCAGCGAAGTGGGCGCCCATCGTTTTGATGAAAACTTGTCAGAGGTGTCGCTCATTACCAAAGATGCCTTTGAACCGCTGTTGCCGCTGTCGGTGGTGGTGCATATCGATTACCGCAAAGCCCCGTTGGTTATTCAACGCTTTGGCGATGTAAAACGCTTGGTTGAGCAAACCCTCGACCCAATGGTGGCGGCTTATTTTAAAAATGTAGGCCAAACCCGCACCCTGATTCAGCTCATTCAAGAACGCAGCGATATTCAAAAGATATCGAGCACCGAGATGAAAGAGAAGTTTAGCCACTATAACCTTGAGTTAGAAGAAGTGCTGATTGGCACACCGACGGCAGCCAAGGGCGATCTGCAAATTGAAACCATTTTGACCCAATTGCGCCAGCGCCAAATTGCGCAAGAAAAGATTGAGACATATCAACGTCAAGAACAAGCAGCGGTGCAAGAACGGGTGTTACGCGAAGCCGAATCACGGGCCGAGCAACAAACCCGCATCACCGAGTCGGAATTGAACATTATGGTGCAAGGCAACCAAGGCAAAGCCGATTATCAACGCGCCGTGCAACAATCGGCCCAAATTCGTATTTTGGCCGAAGCCGAAGCCGAAAAAGCCGCCCGAATCGGTATCGGGCAAGCGTTGGCCATTGATGAGCAAGTACGGGCTTATGGTGGCCCACAATATCAAGTGACGCAGCAAGTAATGAACCGCTTTGCCGAGGCGATTGAGGCAGCGGGGGTCGATGTTGTGCCGCGTATCTCGATTAGCGGCGGGGCTGGTGGCGGTGCAGGCAGCAATAATTTGATGGAAGGCTTGATGGCGATGTTGTTGTCGGAGCGCATGGGAGTGGCGTTAAATACGCCCAACACCCCGCGCAGCCCCGAAGCCGAAGCCATGCGCAAGCAGATTATGGAAAGTTTGGCGAAAAAGTCTGAGGCATCTGCTTAATATACCGAGAATGGGTAAAAACTGAGACGATACCGATCTCCCTTGTCGTGCGTAGCTTGACAAGGGAGATCGTGTTAGACCCCGCGCTACTTAACAACACCCGCTAGCGCGGGCTATTTTCAGCCCTATTTATGGGGCGTTGTTATGTAGAATAGCGATTGATCGCTATTCGGGCATAATCTTTTACAAATTTACATCGAGGTCATATTTTTACCCGTTCACATTTGGCCTATAGGTTTCAAAATAAACGGGGTATATAGGCAAAGGTATCATACTCAGCCTGATGTCTAATGCAACCAACCTAACACTACGCGCCTATCGTGGCCCGGTCGATCATCCGGCGATGATCTCACTTACAAATGCCTGCCACCAACACGAAGGGGTAGAAGAATTTGAAACGGCAGAAAGCCTGCAACATTTTTTACATTTTCCGCACAGCGATCCTAATCATGACATCATTGTCGCCGAAAGCGCTGCGAGCATCGTTGGTTATGCCCACACATTTTGGCGCAAAATTCATGATGACAGTATTGTGCATTATGTTTTTGCCTTTGTCCATCCAAATCAACAACGCCAAGGCATCGGTACGTGCTTGCTGACCCAACTTGAAAGCCGCATTAAGGTGTTGGCGCAACAAGTTGAACCCAACAGCCCCCATCTATTACTCACCTATGTGCAAGATAAAGAGGTAGCAGCCCAAGCCTTTGTAAGCAAACACGGTTTTGGGGTTACGCGCTATTTATATGAGATGGTTTGCCCGCTTGATGATTTGCCAAACTGCGATGATTATCCGCTGCCAGCCAAGCTTGAATTGCGGCCTGCTTTGCCAGCCCACGACCGCGCCATTTACAACGCTCGCCGCGAAGCTTTTCTCGATCATTGGGGGTCTTCATTGCCAAGCGAAGCAGAATTTCAGGCATGGATAAACGATGAACAACGTGACCCAAGTAAATATG
>CAZLOF010000330.1:0-5773 GCA_964560745.1 uncultured Thermoflexus sp. | reverse complement strand
GTAGCCAGCGTCGCCAATTCCAAGCCATGCCAATGCCAATCGCCACCGCAATTAAGGCCACATTCAAACCCAACATCGGCCCAACTACGCCCATATTGTTATTCAGGTTCGACATATTGCCCAGCAATTCCAAATTTAAGATGACTTTGCCAGTCACTACCCGCCAAAGTGGGTTAAGCACCAACAACAAGGCCGCCGATGCCATAAATAAGGTGGTAGTTACCAACACAATAATTGGGTTAAAGGCCGGTGAATATTGGCTGGCGCGGCGCATAAAATCACCAAAGAAATTGCTGGTGACCCAGCGCACAACTTGGCTTGCAACGGCACACAAGGCCAACATCACCCCCATCAGAAAATATGTGCCACCATCAATTGAAACAACACCTTCATTTGTAATATTGAGCTTGGGTGAAAATGCCGAGACCAGTAGCCCAGAAATGACCACAAAGACAATACAAAACGCAACAATCATTGCCCCCATTGCCGCCGCAAATGTAATGGCAAAAATGAGGCTTTGGCGAGCTTGGCGCAAATGAATCGCCATCATTACCACCAAAATAATCGCCATCATGGCAACATTAAAAAACGAGGTCGATTTATCGGCCCCATGCAAAGCCAACACTGCCGATAACCCAATCAGCCAAGCCGATTTGCGTGTCTCCATATATCGCCAAATGGTGAGAATCGTGAGCAAAGTCCACACCACAATCGTGCCTTCTTGGCGAATATAACGAGCATAATAAAGCGTAGACGGTGAAATAAGCAGCAAAAACGCCGCCACGAGCGCCCCACCCCGCCCAAGCCAACGCCGAAACATATACGGCATCCATACCAGTAACACCCCAAATAAGGCGTAAGGAATCCGCGAGGTAAAATCATCGGCCCCAAACAAGAAATAACTAAGGGCGGTAAGGTGAAACAACAATGGCCCATGCATAAGCGGTGTATGCTGAAACCCTTTGCCCATAACAAGGTTGTAGGAAAAATAGGTATGTAAGCTCTCGTCGTGGCTCATGGCACGCGCGCCAACGTCCCAAAAACGCGAGATAAAAGCTAGCACAATTAAGACCACATAGGCCGCTTTTTCCCAGTCAAATTTGGCAAAAATAGGCTGGTCTAACCAAGTCATTGATGGTGAGGGTGTCTTTTGTTCTGTAAGAGGTGTCATACGAGTTATTAGAGTTGAGAGTTAAGGGTTAAGGGTTGAGGGTTGAGAGTGCTAAATTGTGTTCACTCTGAACTCTCAACTCTCAACCCTCAACTTTTATTGACTTTACAAGTTTGTTTTACCTTACCCCACTGGCAAGGGCAGCCGCATCTTGGCTAAGCCAAAGTGTCCATTGTTCAGATTTAATATCGGTGATTTGACGAAAGGCCAACCATTTTGCCAAGGGGGTGCAATCCATCTTGTCGCCAATTTGACGGCAATTGGTATTGCCCAAATTTGAGCTTGTATTGATCGTAAATGCATCGCCGATATAAGCCCGTTGGTCGTTTGGCTGAATGCCAAGTGGGGTGAGCAATATCATGCTATCGCCAGAAGACGCACCATACGTTAGAAAACGCTCGGCCCGCAAAGCCCAGCGCAACGCTGGGGGGGCTTTTTCATCGACTTTGATCGGCAATGCACCACGATCGCCTGTTGCCCGCACACTAATTTGGTCAATTTGAGCGACCAAACCATTGAGATCAGAAGCCGCAATGCTAAAGCGATATGGCTCACCCGGATTATCAGCCCGCACAAAATTAAGCTGATACCCATTGCCAGCAGTATAAATAACGAAGCACAAACCAACTGCCCCAATCAGGCCACGAACCGGCGCAAAAACATCGCCATTGACCGAAAACATTAAGCTAATACCAACAATCATGAGGCCAGCCACCACCAATGATACTAACCATGCCAATTGCCCTTGATTTGAATATTGCAAAAGGCTAAGAAAGGCAAACATTAACAACACTGTGCTTAACCCCATAACGGTAAATTCGGTTTGCCAAGTGCCCTGTTGCACACTTGTTTGCAATTGACCGATGATAGAAAGCACAAAACGGGCTGCAAGCGCAGCACAACCAATCACAATCGGAGCCAATGAAGCCGCTGTGCGTGAACCATTCACCAAAAACAACGCCAAACCAAAGCCAATAAAGGCTAACCAGCCCAACTCGCGCTGCCAGTCGCGCTCGAGCCAAGCAGTAATCAACCCCATAACAGCGGCTAACAAAAACAAGATTTCATAAAGCCAAAGGCCACTCAGCAATCGGTTAACAGCAATCGGGGCATCTGAGCCACCCGCCAAGCCGATAAACCAATCGGCAATGCCATTAAGTGCACCACCCAAACCAGCGGGGTTAAACCATAATGCAGTTGCCCCCAACACAAACGCCAATATCAACACCAAATAATCGATTGATGACGCGCTTTTTAAAGGGGCCTCCGCCTCAAATGTATCAATCACATTTCGCCAACGATGTTGTATTACCTGCGCCACCAAAATACAAAGAAATGGCGCAACCGCATCACCCCCACACGCCAACAACAGCCCAAGCAAGATTAACGCCAAGCGCCGGGCTGCATTTTGCCAACAAAACCACGCCCCAACAGCGATGACCCACGCCAAGATAACACCATCGGCGGTGCGGCTCATCATCCACAAAAGGGGCGATAATGCCATTAGGCCACCAAAAACCAACGCCCGCCCGCGCCCCAATTGGTGACGCACGATGGCTGGCGTAAGGCACAACAATGCACCCGAAAATGCCGCTGGCAAACGCGCCAACATATTGCTGGCATCAAACACCGAAAACAATGCATATTGCAACCCACCAAATAATGGGTTAGCCAGTGTGGCGACTTCGCCTTGCACCAAGCGCAAAACACCGAGGGCGTCAACTGCCTCAGCATTTGTCAACGGTATTGTTTCTAGGGTTGATGCGCGTGCGGCGAGCGCCAATATTGCAATGAAAAACCATAATCCCAGCTCGCGGGTCATACACACTCCTGTTGTTTAAAAATTAAACTTATTTTCCCAGACTTATTCGTATTTTGCTTCACTAATATTCTCAAGATTTCGCCTTACGACTAAATACCGAGTACACTCGGTAAACATTCACTATAAAATTGAAAATAAGTTAAATGGTTTACCGTTGTCCTATAATACTTTTTGTGAAGCACCGAATTATAGTAGCCGTTGGAATCTTATTCCATTTTGTTGCAATCTTTGCCCTGATCTTCGGTTTACCTGTGCAAACAACACAGGCGCAAGCCGCAAAAACACTGGTTTGGCGGCGCTTAGACTGCGACATCACCATTCAGCCTAATGGTGATTTGCGCATCGTTGAAACCAATGAGATCAATTTCACCAGTGGCTCATTTAGTTTTGGCTACCGCGATATTGAATCGGCTCGCTTAACAAGCATCACCGATGTTCAAGCCAGCGAAAATGGTCGCCCTGTGCGCTTTGAAACAGGCCGCGCCGACAATGGTGACTTTCGCATTAAATATTTTTTTGCCACACCGGCCCAAAATGAAACCCGCATCCTTGCTCTCAGCTATACGGTCCAAGGGGCCACCCGCTATTACGACGGTGGCGATCAGGTTTATTGGGCCTGTGTTTATGCCGCCCGCAATGGCTTTGCAGTGCAAGAATCGCGCACAACAATTCGCCTACCAAATACTACAGCCACTGTAGCCGAGACTTATGGCGCAGCAGCCCGATTATCAGGCAAAGGTGAAACCATTGTGACCGCCACCGCCACCGAAGCCATCCCTAGCGGCAAACAACTCGAAGTGCGTGTGCAATTTCCACATGGCATCATTTCAGGCTCACCTGCACCTTGGCAGCAAGCCTATGACAAACAACGTGAATTTGAAGAAACCCAAAAGCCAAAACTTGACCTCATGGGCTTGGTCGCCGGGGCTTTAATTATGTTATTTGGCCCAGCCGGTGTATTGGTAATGTGGCAAACCCGTGGCAAAGACCCCAAAGTAGGCTTGATTGCTGACTATATCACCGAGCCACCTTCAGATATAACCCCCGGTGTGGCTGGCACATTGGTCGATGAAAAAGCAGATTTGCAAGATGTGTTAGCAACTTTAATCGATTTGGCTCGTAAGGGGGTTATTACAATGCGTGAATCTAAAAAAGAAAAAAGTGGTTGGAGCAACAGCCCCGATTGGCTGCTATCACTCGGCCCGAATTCGGGCAAAGCCTTATTGCCCCATGAGAAAAAAGTATTTGACGCGCTCAGGCTTGACAATGAAGAACGCGCCTTGTCAAGCTTAAAAAATAAGTTTTTTGTCAATTTGGGCGGCATTAAAGACACACTTTACGAACAACTCGTCACGCAAAAATTTTATAACGCCAAACCCTCTAGCACCCGCAACAAATATATTGCACTTGGCGTATTCACCTTGTTTTTAACCATTGTGTCGTGTATTGGCAGCGCGGTGATACTCGAAGGCAGCGAATATTTCGCTTGCGTGCCGATTGGTCTCGGCATTACAGGCATCTTAACCCTAATCGTCGCGCAATCGATGCCACAAGCGACACGAGTGGGGGCTGAAACAAAAATGAAAATGCGCGCATTTAAACGTTATCTCGAAAATATCGAGCGATATACCGATCTTAATACTGCCAAAGACCAATTCGACAAATTTTTGCCTTATGCCATTGCCTTTGGCCTAGAACGCAACTGGATCAAAAAATTTGCCGCTGTCGATGCCCCCATGCCCCCTTGGTATGTGCCATATGATCCTTATTACGGCTCATATCGACGTGGCGGCGTTTATGGCAATGCAGGTGGCCCGCGAAAACCGATGGAACATGGCAACGATTTGCCCGATGTGAGCGACCGCGCCGAACAACGTGGCGGCATTGGTGATCTTGACAAAGGTCTGACTGGCGGTTTAAATTCATTAAGTGCTGGCCTGACCAGCATGCTCAACACTGCATCTTCTACCTTTAGCAGCACACCTGCACCGGTGGCATCATCTGGCAGCAGCGGTGGCACAGGTTGGGGCGGCGGCAGCAGTGGTGGCGGTTGGAGCGGCGGCGGCAGCAGTGGCGGCGGCTCATCGGGTGGTGGCGGCGGCGGGTTTGGCTAGTCAAATAATTACGAATTACAAATTACAAATTACGAAGCGCAAAATCATAGGCTTCGTAATTCGTAATTCGTAATTCGTAATTCGTAATTAAATTATGAATTCATCAAAATTAACAGGCTTTATTCTGATCGGCATTGGCGCAGCCATTGCATTGTTAGCGGCAATCTGGGGCTTCACCAACAGTGGGTTAGCCAGCAGTGCCCGCGTTCTCACCATCGCGATAGGCATTATTCTCGGTTTACCGTTAGCTGGCTTTGGTCTCTATTTATTAAATAAAGGCGCAAGCGAAGCCAGCGATGAGAAAACCATTGCCAAACAACGCAAATTACTCAATTTGGTTATGACCAAAGGCCAAGTTGATATTCGCGAAGTGGCGGTAGAGATGGATGTCGCCCGAGACGAGGCCCGCAACCTCATCAAAGATTTGGTAGGCAAGCAATTATTCAGCGGCTATATCGATTGGGATGCGGGTGTGCTCTATTCAGTCGATGCCTCGAAAATCAAAGACGGCAAATGCCCCAAATGTGGTGGCAAGCTCGAATTGGCAGGCAAAGGCTTGGTCAAGTGCCCATATTGTGGTTCAGAAGTATTCCTTTCTTAATGGTTAATGATTAATGGTCAATGGTTAATGAAAAATTATTAATCATTGACCATTAATCATTAACC
>CAZLOF010000329.1:3831-5780 GCA_964560745.1 uncultured Thermoflexus sp. | reverse complement strand
AGATAATTTCACACATTTATAAACAGAATGTGTATTTTGAGTAATTAAACAATGATTTTGAATTTTTGTTATTGTAAATTTTTTAAAGTTTTTTGAAAACTTTAAAAAATTTACATAACGTTCTTCTATTGATAATGCCGGAGTTTTATAAAAAGATTTAAATAATTCTTTATAAATAAATTGTTGACAAAAATTTTTTCGATATATTAAATCTTTATTTATTTTAATGACCATTCAAAAATATTATGACAAAAAAATAATTGAGTATAAAAATCTAAATTAGTCATTAATGTATGTTGTTTTTGTTTTTTAAAAAAAAATTTAAATTCTAACCAAAAATATTTTGAATTAGGTAAAAAACGCCGTGAATAGGCATCAAATAAAAATTCAATATCACTAATTATTAAATTAATTACAAAAAAATTAAAAGTACTTAATTTAATTTTTTTTGTTGCAAATTTTAATAATGAATTTGTTAAAATAAAAGTATTAAAAAATAAAAAAAATTTCCAATATTGAAATTTTGTTAAAAAAACAGAACATTTAAAAATTGTTCCATTTTTAACTAAAATTTTAATATTAGAAATTTTAGGTTTACATCCTGTAAAATCTTCTAAAAAATTTAAAATTAAAATAATAACACGACTTTTCGTAAACTCTGTATCATCAAAAATAGAAAATATAATTTCTAATTTTTCTAAAATTGGAAATTCATAAATATTAAAATGTAACAATTTAGTTAAAAAAATCGATTTTAAAATTAAAAAATTTTCAAAAAAATTTATTTTTGATAAATACATATATTTAAATTACTAATGGAGCCATACTTAATAATTTAAAATGAAATTTTGATCTCATTTCACGCATAACTGGTTCTAAAATTCTACTACCCAAAGGTAATTCTCGTTTATTTAATAAAATTACAGCATTTGTTGTACATTGAATAATAATATTTCCTGGTCGGGTAATTTTGTACGCTACTCGAGCTAAAACGCCTTGTAAATTTCACCTTTCTTCACTTTTTTATGAGGTCGAAATGTCTGTATGGACACTATCACGTAATCACCAGGAAAACCACGTCGATTTGTTGATTTACCTAAAATTTTTAAACATTTAACTAATAAAGCACCAGAATTATCTATACATTTTAAAATTGTTTGAGTATAAACCATTTTTAATTAATTTGTTAATGTAGAATAATTAAATTCAAGATTTTTTTGTAAAATTCCAAATTTTGTTGTAATAATACAACTTTTTATAGGTAATCGTTTAATACATTTTCGTAATAAATTTAACATTGAAAAAAAATTTAAATTTATTACAGAAAATTCAATAATGATTTGTCCTAAAAAAATAGGACAAATCCATGTTGTAAAATTACCTTTACCTTTACCCATACGAACTTCTGCGGGTTTTTTTGTTAAAAAGGTATAAGGATATTTACGAAATAAAAATTGTCCTTTTTTTTTTAAACCTTTTCGAATAAGTAATTGTAACATTAAAAAATGTTTTGTTGTTAAAATTCCAGATTCTAAAGCTTTAATTCCATAATTACCATAATTTAATGTTAAAGTCTTATTTGTAAATAATTTTTGTTTGTCTAAACGAAATTTAAAAATTTTAGTGTATTTTCGATTTTTTGGAAAAAATGTTGATTTACTCATTTTTATATTAATAACTAAAAACAATTTTTAAACCAGCAACGCCAAATTTTGTATATAATGTACCATATGCTACTTTTAATTTTGTATTTAAATTATTAAATGCTAAATGTCCAGTTCTTTTAAATACTAAAGTTTTACGAGTACTTCGTTGGAAACGACCTTTAATTTGAATAAAATATCCTTTTAATTCATTTTTTTGAATTGAAAAATTCAAAAATTTTGTTACATCTGAAATAATTTTATTTATTTTAAACCTTTTTTATAACGACGTTTAATTGTTGTTAT
>CAZLOF010000329.1:2075-3821 GCA_964560745.1 uncultured Thermoflexus sp. | reverse complement strand
AAATTAAATGGATTTAATGAGACAAAAAATCGAGTATTATCTTTATATTTAATTAAATCATAAACTAATTCAATTTTATTTAAAAAAAAAAAATTTTTTTTTAATTTAATAAATTTTTTATAAATAAAAAAAACAATATAATTTAAATAAGAATTAAATATTTTTAAAAATAAAAATTTTTTAAAAATTAAAAAATTAAAAAAAATTTTTATTGAATTATAATAAAAAAAAAGATAATTACGTCTTGTATTAAATCTAAATTTTAAATTTAACCAAGCTATTAAATTATTTTTTTTTTTTAATAAAACTAAAGTATAAGTTCGTAAAATTTTTTTTAATATTAAAAAAAATTTTACGAACTTATACTTTAGTTTTATTATTAATTTTCGTTCTAAATTAATTTGAAAAACTTTTAAAGCTTTAACTAATGTTAATTTTAAGAACTTTTTAAAAAGTTTCTTAAAATTAACATTAGTTAAAGCTTTAAAAATTTTTTGAATTAATTTTGTTTTTTTTATATTAAAAAAAGGATTGGAAAGATATGAATATTGTTGATTTAAACAATAATACCACCATTTATTTTTATATAAATTTTTAAAAAAAAAAAATTTATTTTTTAATTTAAAATTTAATTTTTTTTTAAATTTAAAATTTATTAAGCGTAACACTTTTAATATATTAAAAGTGTTACGCTTAATAAATTTTAAATTTAAAAAAAAATTAAATTTTAAATTAAAAAATAAATTTTTTTTTTTTAAAAATTTATATAAACTATAAAAAAGTAATAATTTTTTAAATGGTTGAATTTTTTGAACTTTAAATTTATTTAATTTTATAGAATATTTTTTTAATAAATTTTTTATAAAAAAATTTATTTGTTTTGTTTTTATTAAATTTATATTTTTAAATGGTTTTCTAAAAAGAACTTTATAAAGTGCATTAAATTGATAATTTTTTAAATATTTCAATTTAAAAAATTTCATTTGAATCGTGTGTGGTGGATTATTAAATTTTAATAAATTAAAAAAATTAAATTGCATAATTTTTATTTAAAAAAAATTTAAAAATTTATATTTAATAAAATTAACAAAATTATTATCATTAATTTAAATAATATTAATTTTTAAGTATATTAATTTTTTTTTTTTTTCTTAATGATAAATTATTAAAATTAGAATAATTAATATCATTGCTTCTACTACTACTAGAATCTTTAGTATTATAAATTGTAAAATTTGAATTTATAATATTAGTATTTGCTGTTAATTTATTATAATTAATTTTATTATTATTATACAATTTTTTATTATTTTTTGTTAAAATATGATTAGATTTAGGATATCGCGTATTCGCATTTTTATTATTAAAAAAATCCGTTAAATCATATTGTTTAAAACAATTTTTTTTTAATAAAATATTTAACTTTTTAGAAAAAGTGATATAAACCTTAATTTTACGTTTTTTTTTTTCAATTTTACGAAATAGTTTTATATTTTTATATTTAGAATTAAGATCATTTAAATTTTGTAATTTTATATTTAATTTAGAATTAATACTATTTTTTTTAACTTTTTTTAATTTAAATAATTGTTTTCGTGTTAAATTTTTAAAATAAGAAATTAAATTTATTTTTAAATCTTTAGTTTTTTTTAATTTTTTAATAAATATATTTTTTTTTAATTTAAATTTATTAAATATATTTTTTTTTAATTTAAATTTATTAAATATATTTTTTTTTAATTTAAA
>CAZLOF010000329.1:0-1975 GCA_964560745.1 uncultured Thermoflexus sp. | reverse complement strand
TTTAATTCTATTACATGGTATTAAATTTAAATTATTTGTTTTTTTTGTTATATATAAAAATGTTGGAAACCACCACGTTGTGATATTAATAGCATTTAATACAAAATTTTTATAAAAAATAAGTGAATTTATATTAGTTTTTTTTAATTTTTGAAATGAATATCGTCCATAATATATATACCATTCATATGAATTTTGTGTTAAAATCGTGTGAAATAAATTTAAATCAGGATATATTTTAAAATATTGTTTAAATGTTGATTTAAAAATTTGACATAATAATAAACGATGTTGTAATGTTGTGTTAAATATTTTTAATAATTTATTAATTAACCAAAAAGACCAATTTGATTTAAATTTTTTAAAATATTTATAATGTAGTTTTTTAGTATATAATTTTTTTTTTATTTTAATAATGGATTTAAAAAAAAAAAAATTTTTTTTTTTAAATAAACGACGAAAATCTCGATCTTTAAAACGTTTAAATTTAAATTTAGATTTTTTTAGTAATTTTTTTTCAGTAATTTTTTTACTAATAAATTGTGTGTTTTTTTTTAAATGAAAAAATAAATTTTTATAATTTATGATTAAAAATAATGATTTTTGTAAAAAATTATGTTTTTTAATATTTTTAATATTATTAGAAGATAAAGATAAAGATATTATTATTTTTTGTTTTTTTTTTTTTAATTTTTTTTGTAAACTAAAAAATTTAGGTTTTAAATTATAAAAATATGTTTGAGTTAATTTAACTATTCGTTTTTTTATTAATTTAAATAAAATTTTTTTTGAATAAAAGTTAATTTTTTGTTGTTTTACTATTTTTTTTAAAAACGATAGTTTTTGAATTGGAAATTTAATTTGAGGCAAATAATTATGATTATATTTTTTTTTTATAATAAAATAAATTTTTTTTTTATTTTTTAAAAATCTTATGGATTGTATTAAATTAAATTTATTAAATTTAAAATATTTAAAAATATAATTTTTAAACGAAATCAAAGTAAAAATTAATTGATTTTTTGGATTTTGGAAAAAAGTTTTATTTATAAATTTTTTAGTTTGAGTATATTTAAGTTTTTGTTTAAATTTATTATTTTTATTTTTTAAAAATTTTTTTGCATTATAAAATGCAAAAAAATAATAAAAAATTTGTTGTTTTAAATTTAATAATTCTAATAGTGTAGGATAAATCTTTAAAAAAACTTTACAATTAAATGTGTTATTAAAATTTATTAAATTTAACATTTTAAATGTTTGACTTTTTTTTAAAGAAATAATACAAATATTTAAAATGTTAAATTTAATAAATTTTAATAACACATTTAATTGTAAAGTTTTTAAATTATAAAAAATATTTAATTGATTATTTAAAAATGTTCTAAATAAAACATTTTTATTTTTTTTTAATTTTAATTTATCAAATTTTGAATATTTTAAATTATATATATATAATTTAAAATATTCAAAATTTGATAAATTAAAATTTTTTTTTAAATTTTTTTTAATTAAAAAATTATTTTTCAAATACTAATAACTTTTAAAATTTTTTTTATAAAATGTATATAAAATTTATTCGTTTGTCGCAATTGATTGATATTAAACAAAATATAATTAATTTTTTTTATATAAATAAATTGGGAAAAAAGAATAAAATTTTTATATATTTTTTAAAAATAAAAAATAAAAATAAATAATCTTTAATTTTTTATTCTGTTTCGGACTAAAATAATAATTGATTTTTTTTAAAATACTTTTTTTTATTAAAATTTTTTTATAAAAATATAAAAATATATATTTAAATGTTTTTAATTCTTTTTTTAATTTTAATAATTTAAAAAAAAAATAATAATTTTTAAAAAAAATAGGTTTAAAAAAATTATTTTTAAAAAATATTTTATTAATATATTTTTTTAATATATTTTTAAATGAACACATAAATAAATTTTTAGTATTCATCTTCTTTTTTAAATTA
>CAZLOF010000328.1:0-5786 GCA_964560745.1 uncultured Thermoflexus sp. | reverse complement strand
CAGATAAAACAAGGCATCGAGCATACTTAACCCCGCCACAAAGGGTTGGTTTGATTGTGCATATGCCGGGCTGGGGTAAGTGTAAATATGCAATTTAACCCCTGCTGCTGCAAATTTGGCTGGGTCTTGATATTTTTGACCACACTTACCCGAAATATAGCTCGATGCACCTAGGATTTGGGCGATCGAGATCAGACGATCATCGCTAAAACCAGTTGGATGTATTTCACTGGTGCGTTTAAATTCTGGTTGCAAGCCAAGATAATTCGCTATGCCCAAAATAAGCTGAATATTTAAATTCATCAAAATCTTTTCTTTGCTGCGATAAATTGGCTCAATAAAGCTAAAAACCTCTTTAAAATAAGGCGCTTTGCCATAAACAGCACGTAACATATTGAGGTGATCTCGCCACCATGTTGAATTGACCACTTCGATTTGGTCGATAGTTTGGCCTAGTTGGCGATGATTTGGCACAGACAGCCACATTGCGTCGTCATGATGTCCGCGAATTTTGGCTCGATACACGTAGCTGGGGCCGGTAGACATCTCGGCATTATCGAGAAAAACAAAGGTGTCACACAATGCCATTTTGGCAAAAAAACCGCACCAAGGAATATAGTTGGGCTGATGAATCGCAATATTCATAGAAATTTAAAACTTAAAATTGATAGATGGCCCCAGAGTTTTGAATTTTACATTTTGAATTTTAAATTTCCCATCACCCCATACACCCCAACAATCGCTTGCGTTTTCAATTTCTTGCGCCACAACCAATCTGCCCGCGCCCCAACATGACGCTTGGCTACAGCATAATCCTCATCAAACTGCCCGCGAAAGCCACCGCCGCTCTTGCTCGTGGTATACCAACGAAAACAGGCTTGAGCATGGTCAATATACAAGGGGGCACACAATTTGCCCAAACGCAGCCACAAATCATAATCAAACGCCCAACGTAATGATTCATCGAGCCAGCCGATGCGCTCATGCACTTGCCGTCGCCAAAACACTGTCATTTGGCTAATGAAGTTTTCGCTTACCAAACCGGCATATGAATAAGCGCGGCAACGCCAATGTTTATAGGCACTAATCCAGCGCCGAATTTCGCAATCGTGTTCGTCTATCATTTTACAGCGACCATGCACCCACTCAATGGTCGGATTAGCGGCAAAAGCCTGCACAACCCGCTGTAATGCGCCCGGGCAAAATACATCGTCACTGTTCAACCAACATACAATATCGCCGGTGGCTCGCTGTAGACCTTTATTAATGGCGTGTGATTGCCCGCGATCCTTTTCGCTTACCCAATACAAATGGCTTTCGTAGCGCCGTAAAATGTCAATGCTGCCATCGGTGCTGCCGCCATCAAAAACCAAATGCTCAATTTCAAAATCACCGGTTTGGGCAATTACACTTTGGATGGTGCGTTCAATGAATTGGGCATGGTTAAATGAGGGCGTGATGATGCTAATTTTCATATACCCTTAACGTCCTTGGATCGTCGTTTTCAACTCATCGACCAATGCCCGTAAATTATGTAAAATGATACCGACAAAAATGGCAATTACCCCTAATACAGTTAACATTACTGAAATAAGCGAATAACCAATAGCCAACTGAAATGTGCGGAAATAGGTATCGGTGACACGCAAGCCAAATAACACCCCAATAATAAGCGCAATCAACCCACCGCCGCTAAAAAATGTAAGTGGGCGATTTTCAGATACCAACTTAATTAAATTGGTCAAAATCTGCACCCCATGCGCCACCGGGTTGCGCTTGGCTGGTTCGGCATACACTACGCTCACAGGCACTTCAGCCAGCCGCAATTGATGTTTTTGCATCAAAAATTGCATTTCTGACTCGACTGATAACCCCGACCCAGTAAAGGTCATGGTTTCGATGGCCCGCCGCGATAAGGCGCGAAAGCCACTCTGTGAGTCGGTGACATTAACGGCGCTCGATAAATTAGTTGCAGCAGTGAGTAAATGTTGACCAACTTGTCGATACATGGGGATATCGCTCTTGACCTGCAAAAAACGTGACCCGATGACCACATCGGCTTCGCCAGCCAACACCGGTGCTACCACATTGGGAATTTCAAGTGGGCTACTTTGTCCGTCACCATCAATCAAAACCAGTGCTTGAATTTGGTTTTCTCTGGCCCAATTTAGCGCGGTGTTGACAACTTTACTTTTGCCGCCATTTTGCGGGTGGCTAATGACCATGGCTCCGGCCTGCGTTGCAATATAGGCCGTATCGTCATGGCTGCCGTCATTTACCACCAATACCTGAGGTGTAAATCGTAAAGATTGAATGACAACACTGCCAATAAACCGTGCTTCATTAAAGGCTGGGATGACGACAACAAACGCTTGACTCACCGCCGTTTCGGGCGCATTCATAGAGGGGGATTTTAACATCTTAGCGGCAACAAAAAATCATCAATCATCACTACTGCCTATTCAATAATAGCGTGAAGAATAGCCGTGAAAGGCGATGAAGGCGAATAAACCGGTTCCAACATATTTCTAACACAGTGACGATACTCCTCCAATACTTCGGTTCTATTCTTTGGTCAATCTTAAGCAACGAGGTCAGTCACACAAAGGCGACCTCAAATCAATAAAAATAAAAAGAGGCAAATAAAATGACCAAGATTATTCGCAGAACCTATAACCCATTTAATGTATTTAACCCAACCAGCGAAATGCTATCCGTCCGTGATCTGATGAATCGCATGGTAGAAAATGCTTATGTCAACCCATCACAATGGTTGAGCAATACCGCCAGTAACGCCCCAGCCCTTGACGTGACCGAGAATGCCGAAAACTATACCATTAAGGCTGAATTACCCGGCTGGCAGCCAGACCAAGTGGATGTAACTTTTGAAAATGGTGTAGTGACTTTAAAGGGTAGCATGGAGACGGACAAGAAGGAAGGCGAAGGCGAGAACAACGAAAAGTATCACTATCGTGAAATCCGCAAGGCCTCATTTAGCCGCAGCATTAGCTTGCCCACCGAGATTGAAGCTGATAAGGCAAATGCTGAGTTTGAGCATGGTGTGTTGACCTTAACTTTGCCAAAGGCCGAAGTTGTAAAGCCAAAGCAAATTAAGATCGCGGTGAAATAGGTTTATCCCGTCAGTTTAAAAGACGGGTAACGATATCAACAACGGCATAAAAAGGTGATTGCCAATTGCGCCCCCTTTGTTTAGCTAAGCTGAACGAAGGGGGCGCAATTGGTATTTCTGCGATTCGGCGAATACAATATCGGGGTATGAATACCGCTCCTTCTCTCATTACCCCTGCCGATGTCTACGCCGCGCAAAAAATTATCGCAGGGCGTGTGCATCGAACCCCTACACTGCGATCCACCTATTTTGGTGAGCGTTTTGGGGTGTCGCTTTATTGCAAATATGAAATGCTACAACGTGCAGGGTCTTTCAAAATTCGCGGGGTGCTCAATAATGTGCATCACCTTAGCCCCGATGAAAAAAGCAAAGGCATCATTACCTTATCGGCGGGCAACCATGCCCAAGCCACCGCCTTGGCTGCCCGTGAATTGGGTGTGCCCTGCACCGTAGTCATGCCCGCGACTGCCGTGCGCAGCAAAGTTGAGGCCACCAAAGGCTATGGTGGCGAGGTTATTCAAACCGCGGGCAATTTGCTCGAAACGGCCTTGGCTTTGCAAAAAGAACGTGGCCTCACCCTGGTTCACCCCTTCGATCACCTCATGACCATCGCTGGGCACGGCACCGTGGCGCTTGAATTGCTCGAAGATGTGCCTCAGGCCGATGTGGTCATTTGCGGCGTGGGTGGGGGCGGGCTTATTTCTGGTGTGGCGGCCTATCTCAAACAAGTCAAGCCTAGCATTCGGGTGATTGGGGTTGAGCCAGTCGGCGCACCCACCATGACGCGCAGTTTAGCCCTAGGTGAGCCAGCCCACCTCGACAAACTTAGCACCATCGCCGATGGTTTGGCCGCGCCCTTTGTCGGCAAGCACAATTTGGCCCATGTGCAAGCTTTTGTCGATGAGATGGTGCTGGTCGAAGATCAAATTATTGCCGAAGCGATGGGTCTTATTTTAGAGCGCTGCAAAGTTTTGGCCGAACCTGCCGCCGCCGCGAGCATGGCAGCATTATTGGCGGGTGCAGTCAAAGTAACAGCGGGGCAAACCGTTGTGTGTGTGCTGAGTGGGGGCAATGTAGACCGCGAACGCTTGAAAGCGTTGTTGTAACGGAATACTCACCCCATCAAGTGCACATATTCTTGCATTTGGCGTTGATGAATTTTAATAAAGTCTTCGCGGATTAGGTCATCCATTTCGGCCTGTGACATGCGAAAACTCAAAATTTCGAGCGCGTCTTCAGGCGATTTGCCATAAGCCAATTTGCGCTTACCGGGTTTGCTTTTTAGCGCAAACAAATACATAAAGTGTGGGTTTTGAAATGAACTCATGACGAATTACGAATTACGAATTACGAATTACGAATTACACAATTCGGAAATTACTCCCAATTCGTAATTCATAATTTGTAATTCGTAATTTTTTTTTAGGCTTTAATCAACGCATCGCGATAATTTTTGCGCTCTTGACGCACAGTAACAAGACCTCTATTGACTTCGGCATCATATTTGCCCGCCAAAAGCTCACGATAAAACTGATAATCGATGCCGACTACTTTTTCATCATCAGGAAAACGATGATAATTTTCTTTGGTCATACGGCTTTTACCTTCGGCGATAAGTTGATTGCCCAAAGCAGAGCCGGGGTAGGGGGCATAAAATGAAATAGAGGGCATGATGCGTTTGGTATATTTCACCATGCGCATTGTCTTAAATGCATCTTCGCGTGATTCGCCCGGAATGCCCAGCATGATATTTGACCAAAATACCGGCGCTTTTTTGCCTTCGCCTTCCATTTCATCGCCAATACGTGTCAATAAATCGATAGCAAAGTAATTGTCCTCTTCGGTGCATTCTTTATTCAAAATGCGTAAGGTGCGGTCGCTACCACTCTCAAACCCGATCGATACTGTATTCCAATTGGTTTTACGTATCACGGCTTCAAATAAATCAGGCCATTGGCGCACTGTGTCGGCGCGGCCTGCTGCCCAATAAGGCCACACTTGCTTTGCCATGCGTGGATATTTATCGACCCATTCTTCGAGCCAGCTTGGGTTTTGGAAAAACATTGAATCATGAATGACCACAGACCCAACTGGGCCGTGATCAACATGCAAACGGTTCAACTCTTCGATCACCATCTCAACTGGGCGGCGACCCATATTGGGAATATAGCTATTTTCGTTACAAAACACACATTGCCAAGGGCATACGCGGCTGGTCATTATGGTCGCGACACCCGGTGGCCCCCAGCCTGATTCTGGTTCGAGCGGCCAGTTAAATTTCTTGGCTAATTTTTTATTGGCGGGTTTTGGCCACAAAGTGCGGTCAATTTCGGGCCATTCGGCCATACTCTTTGAGCCAATACCCAAGATCACACGAGGAAAAGACTCAGGATTCGTAACTAAATTAACAATGGTATTTTCGCCGGGGCCTTGACAAATTTTGTCAAATTCGGGCACTGATAACATCTCATCTAATGCCACAGTCGCATGCATACCGCCCGCCAACACCAATCCTTTGGGGTTAATTTTTTTGAAGATTTTGGCACTGCGATACGCCACCGGATAGGTATAACTGCGCACATTCATGATTAGCATGTCATAGCCTTTCATGCGGCGCTCAACTTCCTCCCAACTGGTGCATTGGCGCGTGCTAAAC
>CAZLOF010000327.1:0-5799 GCA_964560745.1 uncultured Thermoflexus sp. | reverse complement strand
ATTAAGTATTGAGACGATCCATACAAATATTGAATAATACTTAAATTTTGTGTGTAGAATTCCCCTTCATTATGAAACAGCTGCAAGGCCAGTGGCCCCTCATCGTATTCGCATTAATGTTTTTGGTTGTGCCGCTGTCTACGCTAGGAAATGGGTGGTTTGAACCCATTTTTGTGGTGTTGGGCATTTTTACGGTGGTCATCGCCGTATTATTGGTCGCATCTATTGTCACGTCAAAAAATCGTCAAAACAAAGAAAGTTAAATTGATGAGAGTTGAAAAGAATAATTAAACCTATAGGAGTATAAGCAACGAATGAAAAGACGAATTGCATCATTAGTCATGGCTGCGGCGATGGGTAGTGCATCAGTATTTACTGCCAACCCAGTCGTCATGCTGGCAGGCGAAGTAAGCGCACCCGTTATGCAAGCCTCATATGTCACTGTCACATCCGATTATCTAAATGTGCGTGCCGGTGCAGGGTTTGACCAAGCGATTGTCGGCAAACTTGATAAGGGTGACACTGTGCGGGTGTTAGACCGATCAACCCCAGATTGGTATAAGATTGATTATAAGGGGTATCAGGCCTATATTTATGCCCCATTAACCGCTGCCGCCGGTGCCCCAGCGGCCAGCGCGCCAGCCCCAGCCGCGAGTGGTGTTGCTGGTTATGTGCGGGTTACATCAGAGTTTTTGAATGTGCGCACCGGGCCGGGGGTCGACAACAATAAAATTGGCGAATTGAAGGAAGGCCAAGTTGTTGGTTATTCGGCCAAAGAAGGCGAATGGTGGCGGATTAGCTATAACGGACAAACCGCTTATATCTTCTCAAACTTTACTACAGCCGCCTCGGCCCCTAGCGGGTCTGCACCTGCGGCAGCCCCTGCCGCCCCAGCCGCTGCGGCCCCAACGGGCGGTGCACCTCAGGTTTCGTCATATCGCACTTATGATGAATATCTAAATGCTTATTACGCTTATATTGGCGCGGCACGACCTGCAACCTCGGCCCCTGCTGCTTCAGCCCCGGCTGCATCGGCTCCGGCTGCGGCTGCCCCATCTGCGCCACCTGTTGCATCAACTGCTGGTGGTGGTTCATTTGAAATGGGTGCTCATATTAAAGACCCAGAGCGACTAGGCGAGATGAAGAGCAACGGTATGGATTGGGTCAAATATCAAGTTGTGATGCCGGGCGGTGCGCCTGACTTGGGTGGTATTATCGGCACTGTGCGTGGCGCGGGTATGAAGATCCTCGTCGGTGCAATTGGCGATCGCGGTCGTGCCAATGACACCAACTATCATCGTGAATTTGCGGCGGCTTTGGCCAATGTGGCCAAGCAAGGTGTAGATGCCATCGAAGTATGGAACGAGCCAAACCTCGACCGTGAATGGGGTGGCAGTGGCGCGAATGGCGTGAACCCAGATAACTATGCCAATTTGTTGCGTGAATCGTATAACGCCATCAAGGCCGCAAACCCCGGGGTATTGGTGATTTCGGGCGCACCCGCCCCCACTGGTTATGCTGGTGGCAATTGTCGTGGTGATGTGTGTGACGATAAGCCATTCTTAGAGCGCATTGCCCGTGCTGGCGCGGCTGGTTATATGGATTGTCAAGGTGCGCACTATAACGGTAGCCCGAACCCGCCCAATATGCGTAGTGGTGGCCCAACCGGTGATCATCATTCGTGGTATTTCTGGGGCACCTTTGACACCACTTATAACGCCATTGGCAAGCCCATTTGTTTTACTGAAATGGGTTATGTGACCAAAGATGGTATTTCTGGTTCATTACCCGGCGGTTTCTCGTGGGGGAATAGCATTACTCAACAAAATCAAGCCGAGTGGTTAGGGCAATTGGTAACCAACTTGCGCAGCAGTGGTCGCGCCCGTTTGGCGATTGTATGGAACTGGAACTTCCGCCAATATGACGACGATCCACAAGCTGGTTATTCTATTCTCCGGCCTAATGGCAGTTGCCCAGCTTGCCCTTATATTAAGAGCGCAATGGGGCGCTAAACTCGCCGCGTTTTGTTTGTAAAACAGGGCATGATGCACAATTTTTTGTGCATCATGCCCTGTTTTTTTATGCGATATGACACGATCAAATTTTCGCGCCGAAATCACTATCACATCATCCCCAACGGCGAAGATGTGATAGTGAATTAGGCGAAAATCTATTTTGTCTTTCATTATTGAGCAGCTATTTTTTGCGCAAAAAATTAAAGTAAGCTTTTATTCTCAGTTACACTATTAGCCTACACAAAGTAACCCCAAAATTAAAACAAATTTATTTGGAGGCATTGAAATATCATGAAGCTATTCCTCAATTTTGCAATTGCGCTGGCAATATCGTTATTGCCAATCACATCTGTGGTGATGTTTTCGGGCGAAGCCGCCGCCGAAACGATGAGTTATGCCGAAGCGATCGCCATCGCTGAATCGGCAGGTGTTGAAGCCGAAGATATGCTGAATACATCGGCGGTTGCGGCAGCGGGTAGTGTGGTTGTCACCTCGGCCACGCTTAATGTGCGTGCTTATCCTAGCACCACTTCACGCATTGTGGGTAAATTGGTGGCAGGTAATGTCGTGCAAGTGCTTGCGCCTTGGGGCGGCGGCACATGGCTAAAAATTTCATTCCAAGGCGGTGAGGCCTATATTTACGCAGCTTACACTCGCGCTGTAAGTGGCAGCGACCCGGGGCCAACCCCAACCTCTGCGCCGGTTGATCCGGGGATTGGCGGCTCGGTGCGAGTGATTGCCACATCGCTCAATGTGCGGGCCACGCCCAGCATTTACGCGACGATTATTGGTAAGCTGACCAATAACGCCATCGTGCAAATGACGGGTAAATCGGCTGATGGGGCATGGCTGCGCATCGACTATAACGGGCGGATCGGTTGGGTTTCAGCCGCTTATACCCGCGCCAGCGATGTTGCGGCTGTTACGCCAACCTCAGGCCCAACCGCCACACCCATTGCCCAGCCCACCGCCACCCCAGCCGCCCCGCAACCGACTGCAACGCCCGGCCTGCCCCCGCTCAGTTCGTTTGAATTGGGTGGGCATGTGGCTGGAACGCAATACCTTGGGCAGATGCGTGATATTGGGATGACTTGGGTCAAATATCAGGTGGTGATGCCAAATGACGATGTGCCAGACTTTAGCAATCTGTTTAATACCATTCATTCTGGCGGGATGCGGGTGTTGGTTGGTGCAGTTGGAAATCGTAGTATTGCCAGCGACACCAATTATCATAAACGTTTTGCCCAGCAAGTTGCAGCGTTGGCACGTCAAGGGGCTGATGCGATTGAAATTTGGAATGAACCGAATTTGGATCGGGAATATGGCTTTGGGAAAGTAAACCCCGATAATTATGTCAATATGCTGCGTGAGGCGCATACAGCCATTAAGGCAGTAAAACCCAGCACCTTGGTTATTGGTGGGGCAATGGCCCCAACCGGTTATTTTGGCTCACGCTGCACTGATGAAGGTTGTGGTGATGATTTCTTTCTCAACCGTATGAGTGCTTTGCGTGCCGATCGTTATATGGATTGTATGGGGGCACATCACAATGGGTCAATGGTAGGGCCAGACACCCGCACTGGTGCGCCAGTGGGTTCATCTAATCATTATTCATGGTATTTCTGGGGTACGCTCGATGTCACTTACAACGCATTTGCGGGGCGCACCAAAGTATGTTGGACTGAGTTGGGCTATTTAACGGGTGAGGGTATTGCTGACTCCTTGCCAAATGGCTTTACTTGGGCGCAAAATACCACTTTGGCGAATCAGGCGACATGGTTGGCGCGGGCCGCTACCCTTTCAAAACAAAGTGGCAAAGTGCGTTTGATGATCATTTGGAATATCGACCAACGGTCTTGGAACTCAGATCCACAAGCCGGGTTTAGTATCTTCCGGCCCAATGGCACTTGCCCAGCGTGTGCAACATTAAAGCAGGCGATGGGGCGTTAATACATAACGCCGAAATCACTATCCCTCCGCAAGCTACGCTTACGGAGGGATAGTGATTTCGGTATTAAGCTTTTCTTAACAAACCAGCGGGTTTCTGAAAGAAACCCGCTGGTTTTATTTTGGTGACCAAACCGCCATTGTGCCCGGCCCCAAGGAACGTGGATAAATACTGCCGGTGGCTTCACTTTCTACAATCAAATTCATGCCGTTGTAATAGGTGATGGGGAAAACGATGCGTTTGCTGTCGGGCGACCACAAGTTGATGGCGCGATTAAAGCGATCAAATTGGGTTAAAACATTGGCAAAAGGCTCGGTTGGCTCAATGTAAAACAATTGGCGGGCGTTGCGTGTCGTTACATCGATGGTGGCGAGGGTAAACACCGATTGCGGGGTGTCGTTGGTGAGATCGATGCCGGGGAAATCGGCGCTCATATCTTGCGGGCGGGTAGGGCTAAATGTGAGCACGCGCACACTATCGGGCGACCAAAAGAAGGCCGCAACTGGTAATTGCGAAAGCACTTTGTCTTCGCCGCTATACAGATCGAACATGTGCAACACGCCACCAATAGCGGTGGGCGATTCGCGCACCATATAAGCCACTTTGTTGCCATCGGGCGACCAGGTGAAGCTGACCCGACCACTAAAGCTGGTGAGGCGGCGCTCGGCTTTGCCATCGCGATTGGCCACCAGCAAATCACTGCGGCCATTGTTTGGCTCAGTCGTAATCAGCATTTTATTGCCATCGGGCGAAAATTGTGGGCTTTGGAATGACAGGCGTGCCCGTGAAGCCAACGCCGATGTGGCGTTGGTTTGGGTGTCGAGCAATGACAAGGCCGATAACCCGGCACGTCCTGCTGCATCGATCTTTGCCAATAAAGTTTTACCATCCGAATTCCAATGCCAAACGGCGGCGGCCCCATTCAATACTTGGCGGGCTTTGCCCCCAGCCGTCGATACGATATTGAGCGAAACAGTGCTGGTATCGGTACGTTGGGCTTGGTCGGCGCGTTCGCTGCTAAAGGCCAATTGGCTGCCATCGGGTGACCAATCTAAATAATTAATGGCCTCTTTGCTCAACATCAGCAATTCATTTAATGGCTTTTTACCATCGACTGCCGCGACATAAATGGCGCTTGATAACAAACCCGAATTGCCCGAGCTACGTTCAATTAATACCCGGCGCGGGTTTTTCTCGACGGTGGTTTGTGGAATCTGGCGTTGTTGTTGTAACTGCCCTTGAATTTGGGTGCGATCACCGCCGACTTCGACACTGTTGCTATTTGGCCCGCGCTCAATGGTCACTTGTTCGGGGTTGGTTTCGAGCACGGTCGAAACGACTGGGCGCTCGGCACTGGTTTCGACAAAGGCAATTTGGGTGCTATCGGGTGACCATACTGGCAGTTGATAAAATAACGATGGTTTGCCTTGGCGCGGGCGGGTAACGGCATCGCGGGTGAGTTGCACTTTGCCTTTACCAGTTTGATCGACAATACTCAAATTGCCGTCGGTTTGAATAACTGCTATTTTGCCTGAACGCCGTTCAAAAGTGCTGAGCAAAGATTCTTGCGATAAGCGATATTTTTGAGGTAATTCGATACGTGGGTCACCATTGGCGGTTGGCGTATTGGCGCAAGCCGATAGTGTGACGGCACTGACGGCAATGGCGATAGATACCAGCCGTTTATGAGGCAAATTGGAACGTTGGCGATACGTGTCGAGCATGGTTATATTATGACCTCGTTACTGAATGAGCGCTGAGAAAATATCTAATCTTTGGGTATATACCAAAAAAAAGTAAAAATTGAGAAAATGCCGATTTCACACTCTCTCTACA
>CAZLOF010000326.1:0-5800 GCA_964560745.1 uncultured Thermoflexus sp. | reverse complement strand
GGCAATGATGACATTGAGTTCATAAAGTTAAAATTCATCCATAAAGTTTAGTGGTTAGTGTTTTGTGGTTAGTGGTCAGTGGTTTGTGGTCAGCGATAACTGCCATAGCGATAATGTGTGCATTACCCGCTAACCACTGACCACTAACCACTCACCACTACTTAAAGTGCGGCAACACCTGCTCGCCCAAAATACGAATACCGCGCTCAGAGATGAGGCCATGCGGCGTGCCAAATTCAACACGGGTGCAACCAGCAGCCTGCAAGCGCTCAACTTGCGCAATGATGTCATTGGCATTGCCAGCAAAGGCAAAACGGTTGAGCATGTCGTCTGAAATCATAGTGCTAATGGTGGCATAATCTTTTTGCTTGTCGAGCGCAATGATCCGCGCCAGCCATTCGGGGTCATCGATGGTAGGGTCGAGCGGCGCAACCACCGGCAGATACAGCGCAGCCTCACGCCGCACCCACGCCCGCGCCGCCTCGCGGTCATCATCGACCACCGTCACTGCGCCGAGGCACACGCCCACAGCGCCATGAGGCCGCCCAGCTTGGCGCTCGCCCTCGGCAATAAATTGGCGCAACCAGCCCACCACATCGGGGTTGGCCGAGCCACCAATTTTCACCTCGTCGGCCATTTCACCAGCCAGTTTGGCGGTTTGTTTGCCCCATGTGCCGATCATCAATGGCACATGGGTGCGATAGGGTGTGTAATTAAGCTTGACACCGTCGGCCAATTGATAAATCTGACCCGCATACCCCCCCGTTTTACCAGCCAACAAATATTGCACCACCTCGGCGCTCTCACGCAAAGTTTGCATTGGGCGGGCCGACTTTACCCCAATTTGGTCGAGCCACGCCCCGCGCACTAACCCGAGATAGGCGCGGCCTTCGCTCACCAAGTCGAGCATGGCAATCTGCCCCGCGATCTCGACCGGATGTGTGGTGTATGGGTTGAGCGCGGCAAACCCCACTTGCGCCCGCCGCAATTTACGCGCCATCAAAATCAATGGCCCCAAGGCTGGCTGAAACAGCAAGTCGTTATACACGCTCACCACATCAAACGCATACTGATCGACCAACGTCGCCAGTGCCTCATATTCTTGCGGCGTTTTATTCGATTGAAAAGCAATGCTAAATTTCATAAATGTAATAAAGTGCTGAGTGCTGAGTGCTAAGTACTGAGTTTCAGGTTTCTTACTCAGCACTCAGCACTCAGCACTTTGCACTTCCCTTTCTAATCCTCACTCAACCCATCCCCCAACAAATTAATGCCAAACACAATCAACACAATGGCGAGGCCGGGCCAAACGGCGTTCCACCATGCCAATTCATATACGGCGCGGCCCTCATTCAACATGCCGCCCCATGTCACGGTAGATAGGCTGACCCCAACGCCAAGATAACTCAGCGCCGCTTCGGCCAAAATATTCGACGAAACATTCACCGTCGCCACCACCAACAAAGGCGGCATGATATTGGGCACAATATGGCGGCGAATGATATCCCAATGTCCGGCCCCAATCGCCTGTGCCCCCTGCACAAATTCACGTTGGCGCACCGCCAAGGTCGAGCCACGCACCACCCGCGCATATTGCACCCAGCTGACCAAGCCCAACACCAATACCACATTGCCCAAACCTTTGCCGATGGCCGCCAAAATTGCAATCGCCAGCAACACGCCCGGCAGCGACAATTGAATATCGACCAAACGCATGATGACCGACTCGACCCACCCGCCAAAATAACCGGCCAACAACCCCAACACCAGCCCGATGCTGCCACCAATAAAAACCGATGTGATGCCAACAAACAAAGCCGAGCGTGCACCGGTCATGATACGGCTGAGCAAATCGCGGCCATTCAAATCAGTGCCCAGCGCAAAACCCGATTGTGCGCCCGGCAGCCAAAACGGTGGCAATAGGCTGCGCGATAGCTCTTGTTGCTGCGGCGGCTGCGGTGTCCATACCATCGATACCAGCGCCACAGCGGCAACAAGCATCACGATCAAACTGCCGATCAAGAATGCGGGCGATTTACGAATTTGTTTTGAAAACATAAACGAGTTAAATGGTTGGTTGGTTGATTGACGCCGCATGAGTCATGAGTCATGAGTCATGACTCATGACTCATGCCTTGCCCAACTTAATACGCGGGTCAAGAATGGTATACAACACATCCACGCCCAAATTAATCAACACAATAAACAACGACAAAATCAGCACCGCCGCCCGAATAATCGGCAGATCACGTGATTCAACCGCCTGAATCATCAGCCAACCCACCCCGGGCCACGCAAACACCGTCTCAACCACCACCGAGCCACCCAACAACGCGCCAAATTGCAAGCCCATGACCGTAATCACCGGGATGATAGCATTGGGCAACACATGCCGCCACGCCACCCATTGCTCTGCCAAGCCTTTGCTACGCGCCACCACCACAAATTGTTGTTTGAAGGTATCATAAACCGAGCGGCGAATGAGCCGCACCAACAAGCCAGTTGAAAACGCGCTGACGGTGATGGTGGGCAAAATAAGCTGCTGAAATGTACCCGCCCCAGAGGCCGGCAGCCAACGCAGCGCCCCAGCAAAAACCAAAATGAGCAACACCCCCAACCAAAAACTGGGCAACGACAATAATAATAACGACCCAGTTGAAATGAGGTTATCGAGCAGATGCCAACGGCTGGGGCTGAATTTGCTACGTGCGGCCCAAATGCCGAGCGGAAACGCGATGATGGACGACAGCAACAAACTCGCGCCAGCCAATAGCATGGTATTTGGCAAACGCCCCAACACCAACTGCAAAGCATCGGTGCGATAACGAAACGACTCACCCATATCGCCCTGCAAGGCCTTGCCCAAAAACAACCAATATTGGGTGATGAGTGGCTGGTCTAGGTTGTAAGCCCGCCGAATATTGTCAATATCTTCTTGCCGCGCGTTTAGCGGTATCAAGGCCGCAATCGGGTCGCCCGACAAATAGATCAGCACAAAACTCAAGACGCTGACGGCGATTAACACCAAGCAGGCTTGCCAAAATCGTTGCAGGAGGTAGTTGAGCATGTTGTAAGTTTTATAGCCGTGAGCTATGATCCAATAGCCATCAAACACAAAATAAAATAAATGCTCATAGCTCAAAGCAAACCGCTCAAAGCTTAAAAAAGTGAAATTTTACATCACCCATCATAGCTTCCTGCGCCTCACAATCCTAACATCCCAATTTTTAGGGATGATGACTCATGACATCGGGAAAAGAAAAAGGTAACATCTCTCCACACATTTTTGTTATTCTAAGTCTATGGCATCCACCCAAGAACTCCCAATCAACCTAAGCACCCAACTGCCCTGCGAATGGGGCGGTGCATCAGGGCTTGGCCCGCGCAAAGAGAACCAAGATGTGGCGGCCCTCGTGCCGAAAGATGACCCGCGCATCCGCGAGCGAGGCATTGCTTTGGTGGTATGCGATGGGGTTGGGGGCGAAGTGGGGGGGCAAACTGCCGCCCGCATCGCGGCCCAAACCACGCTCGAATGTTATTACAATGGCGTGCCAACCGATGAGCAAGGCTCTGCCGACAAAACCGTCACCCCCATCAGCGATAACGGCGACGATGACACGACCTCGGCCCTCGAAGCCGCCATTCACCACGCCAACCACAAAGTAAAAGCCGAGGCGCTCAACATTGCCGAAAACGCCCATATGGCGACGACGGTTGTGGCAGCGATTGTGCGCAATGGGCAGCTTTACACCACCCACGTCGGCGACAGCCGCGCCTATTTATTTCATGCCAATGGCAATATCGAGCGCGTCACCCGCGACCATAGCTGGGTGGCCGAGCAAGTGGCAGCCGGTGTATTGACCGAAGAAGAAGCCCACATCAGCGCCATGCGTGTGGTCGTCACCCGCTCGTTGGGCAGCGCCTCAAACAACACCCCAGAATCAAACAAACGCATTTTGCAGGCGGGTGATCGGCTGTTGTTGTGTTCGGATGGCTTGTATGGCACGCTAAGTGATGCCCAAATGGCCGAGATTATGCAGGCAAATCCAAATCCAAGCGATGCCGCCAAGGCTTTGGTCAAGGCGGCCTTGCCCACCACCACAGACAACACCACTGCCGTCGTGCTCAATTATGGACAAGTGCCCAAAGCCGACAAACAACAACGTGCGTCTATGCTCTTGGTGGTGGGGGGATTGGTCTTAGCCGTCCTCGGCATCATTGCCCTGATTTTGTGGATGCAAAATCGACCCAAAGTAAATTCAAATATCGGCGATAACGCCCAAACTGCGCCCGCGCCGGTGGCATCACAGCCCCCCCAACCCACACAAAATAACCTGACAGCAACCATTGTCAACACGCCCGAAGCCATTACCCCAACCCAAGCTGCAACAAATAGCCCAGCGGCTACTTCGACCTTGGCCCCAACATTGGCGGCCACTGCCACCGTGTTAGCCGCCACCCAGCGCCCAAATGCTACAGCCGCCGCCACCGCTGCCAACAAAACACCCACACCCAAGCCCATCGCCACCCAACCTAAGCCAGCGGCTAACGCAACAGCCTCAACCACCGTCACCAGCACCGAAGCCATCATAGCCGCAACCACCACCTCTGATGATGCGAATTTGCTCATTCTCAGATCAGTCACAACAGCCACGCCGACCAAAAGCCCCGTTGCCACCGCCAGCGCCTCGCCCATACCCGCTACAGCAACCCGCCCCGCGCTGCCATTACCCAAACCACCCGCGCCACCCGCCAGACCCGCCAAACCCGATGGAGGCATAAGCCATGATTAATAAAACACCATCACTACTTTCTACTTTACGCTTTGCACTTTCCACTTTACATTTTTCACTCAGCACTAATTAAACAATGAAAAGACTATTGTTCTCAATCAGTTGCGTCGCCGCCGTGCTACTCACCAATATGCCCGGCCCAAGCGCTGCACAAACCCAACTCGCCATTCAACGGCTAGGCAACCCCAAAACCCAAGCGGTAGTGGTCAAAGGCTCACCCGCCATCAGCCTCGACGTGCCATTTGTGGCCCAAGACCCGCAAGGCACGGTTGTCGATATTGATGTTGAACGTGTGACGCTAAAAATTGGCACAGACTCATACACTGGTGGCGTACTCAAACCCGTCACCTCACAAGAGTTGCAATTGGCGGTGGTGCTCGATGCGAGCGGTTCGCTGAATGAGGCTAATTTCAAACGGGTAGCGGCGGCGCTAGGCCAAACCATCGGGCGCGTCGGCAACTCATTGGTCTCGGTTTATGGCGTTAGTGATCAAATCACTTATGCCAAAGAAAAACAAAAAGATTTAAAAATCTTCGAGACCGAGATGGCGCAGATTACCAATAAAACAGGCAGCCGCTTGTGTTTAAACACCGGTGTGGCGCGTGCCTTAGCCCAGCTCGAAAACGCACCCGTCCCCAAGGCAGTGCTAATCATTACCAATGGGCGCGAGGCCGGTTGTGGTAGCGACAGCACCCAAAATATCGTCAATTTTGCGGCCTCACGCCAAATCCCTATTTTTGCCATTAGCACCAGCAACGGTGTCACCCAAGCCGATTTAGAACAATACACCAGCCCTACCAGCGGCCTCAGCATTTTGGGTGATATTAATAACCCAGAATATGCACTGATTAAAATGTTGCCAATCTTTCGTGCTCAATGGGTGGCTCGCTTTAACGAAGAACGCTCGATTTACCCGAAAGAAAAGCCCCAAAAAGCTGAATTGATCGTGAGGTTTAAAAATGGCATCGAGGCATCGCACAATTTCACCTTCGATTACCCGGGCAACC
>CAZLOF010000325.1:0-5807 GCA_964560745.1 uncultured Thermoflexus sp. | reverse complement strand
TGAGTGGTGGCACAGAGCCGCGAGTGGACGCAGGGTTATTCATTTTGCCGCAACTGAGTGTTGACAAGCGCGTGACGACACCGGATGGCGGCGGGAGCGGCACGGTGGTGCGACCGGGTGATGAATTGGTGTATACCTTGATCGCCAAGAACACGGGTAGCACAGTGGCGACTGGTGTGGTGGTGACTGACCCGATTGACAGCCCGGTGGTGCAGTATGTGGCGGGTAGCGCGGTGCCAGCGCCCAGCCGCAGTGTGGGGAACAATTTGATTTGGGAGATTGGGACGTTAAATCCGGGCCAAAGCAAAGAGATAGTGTTCCGTGTGAAGATTTTGGATGTGTTGAATGCGGTGACGGTGATCACGAATGTGGCGCAGATTAGCGGTCAAGAGAGCGGCAGCATTGTGACCAGTCGTAATAGTAACGTGGTCGATAATCCATTTGAGCCGAGCGCAGTGACATTGGCGAGTTTTGCAGCCATGCCAATGGGTGGTGGCGTGAAAGTGAAGTGGGTAACGACGAGTGAGATCGACACATGGTCGTTTGCCTTGTATCGGGTTGAGGGGCAACGCAGCGGCGAGGCTGTGCCAGATGATGCGGTGAAGGTGACGGCGAATGCCATTTTGGGCGAAGGGCGCGGCGGCGGTGGCAGTTATGAGTTTGTTGATGTTGACGCGAGCACGGGCAAGGTGTATACCTATTGGCTGGTAGAGACCGAGACGACGGGCCGCACCAATGTGTATGGGCCGGCCAAGTGGGGCGGCGCAAATGCCGGTGGCGGCGCAACCAAGGTGTATTTGCCAATGTTGAAGAAGCGCTGAGCATGAGCCGTAAGCCATGAGCTTTGAGCCGTGAGTTATAACATTTGTGTTATAGCTCACGGCTCATAGGCTTTATTTAGACATTTGTGAGGATATGCCCCCATCTAAAGGATTATGAAATAGTGAAAACGCGCTTTTATCAATCTAAATCTAAGTGATTTTTGGCCTAAATCTAAGCGCTTCGTGGTGCATGCATGAGCTTTGAGGCGATACGTGCAATGTTAAGGATGACGTTTAATTGTGGTGATAAAGGACAGCAAGGCCGTCCGTCACTAGATATGAACCACAGTCCAGTTTACTCATCAATAGATAAAACCTTACGTGTCGCTTTGGCTTTTGCTCAAGTAATTAGTGTTTTAGGTACAACCCTATTCGAGACGATTGCTTCTCCATTAGTAACCTCATTACCCATCCCAGTACAAGCCTTATTGCCAACTGTAAATACGGCGAATGCTGCCCCAAACGCCTGTGCTGTGCCTAATTCAATTGGCGGGCTGGTTTATAAAGACATGAACAAGAATGGTATTTATGAGGTTGGCGTTGATACCTTGGTGAATGGGGCCACGCTCGATATTGTGCATGGGCATAACCATCAAGTTGTTGGCACTGTGACCACAGCCGCCCCGTTGACAGGCACATGGAGTATTACGTTGCCAACCTCGGTGGTAACGGCAACAGAACCATTACAAGTGGTGATGTCAAATTTAACCGATGGCCCGCCGGGGCCAGACAATGCCACACGGGTGACATCGGTGTTGCCCGGTAATTGTGATATTTATATAAGCGTTAGCCCAACCACGACACATGGCATTGTGGTGGGTAATTTTGTTTGGCACGATTTAGATGGCAGTGGCGGCTATACCCCAGATGAACCTGCTATTCCTGGTGTGATACTGTCATTGTATGATGTACCGACTAATACTTTGCTTGTTACCACCACCACTGATGTGCGTGGGTATTATGCTTTTCACAATGGCTTATTGGTCACGGGCACACTCATTCGGCAAAACCGCCCTTATGAGATTCGGGTCGATGCCAGCAACTTTGATGTAGGTGGGTCGCTTGAAGGCTTAACGCGCACTGCGCCCGCCCGAGCGTTGTTAGCCCACAATACGGTACGGACAAATTCGGATGCTACAACGTTGGCGAATGGGCAAGTTGGGATTGCCTTTACCGCAACCAATTCGGCCAACAATGTTAATTATGACAATTTTGACCTCGGGTTTCATGCGCCGATTAGCACCACGCCGAGTCGAGTTTATTATGACTTAGATGGCGATGGTAAATATGAGCCGGCTGATGGCGAAACACCTGTTGCTGGCGTAACCCTAAATTATGTGGTGGGGACCAGTGTGCGAGCGACTTATACTACTGGGGCCGATGGGGTTTATAGCTTTACCAATGTGCCACTCGATACTTATGTGATTAGAATAACCACTACCCATTTTATTACAGGTGGGGTGTTAGAAGGGTATCAACCGAGCCGAGGTTATGGCATACGTGCTATTACCGAAGGGCTGCGTGAGCGGGTGGGCAATTGGAGTACGACAGGGCAATTTGCGACTTGGGGGTCTACTCAAATCGGTTGGGGCTTGCATGATGTGTATAACCAAATTGTTTTAGAGAGCGATCAGGCCCTAGATTTTGGTTTTACCCGTGTTGGGGTTAGCGGGTATATATGGAACGACGTTGACCGTGATGGCGTGATGGATTTCGAGGAGCCATTTTTAAATAATGTTGAGGTGCAGTTGCTCGACAGCACATTGAGCGTGATTACCAATACATTTAGCGATGCAGATGGTTTTTATCGGTTTCGCAATTACCCGCCAGCAACCTATAGTGTGCGGGTTGTGCCTCCGTCAGGTTACAACATTAGTGTTAATGACCAAGGTAGCGATGATGCTGCCGATGCCGAATTTGATACGCTTGGTTATACCGCGCCAATGACGATCACCTCAGGTTTGCACACCCGCTATATTAATGCTGGGTTATACCCGACTGGGTGTAGTAGCAATCAAATATGTGGTGCGGTTTTTCACGACTATAACCAAGATGGGCTACGGGCTGCGCTCGATACTGGTGTGGCTGGGGTAATGGTAACGGCTTATGGGGCGAATGGCGCTATCGTTGATAACACTAGCACCGATAATACGGGTGCTTATACCCTTACGGTCGCAAATGGGCTGCAAACCCGCATCGAATTTACCAACTTGCCGTCAGACTATCAGCCGGGCGTGGCTGGTGTGAATGCTGGCACGACGGTCTTATTTGCGACATCACCCATTACCAACCAAAACCTTGGGCTAATTCGACCCTGCCAATATTGTCAAAATACGCCTGCGCTGGCATCGTCATATCATGTGAATGGTGACCCATTGGGTGGCGGGACGGCAGGGACAGCCCAGAGTTTGGTCGCTTTTGCGTATACCAATACGGGGACAATTAGCAGCACGGGTTATACCCCGCCAACGGGTTTGGCCTTGAGCCAACAGATTGGCGCGAGTTGGGGGTTGGCATGGCAGCGCTCTAGCCAAAGTTTATTTGCGGCGGCTTTTATGCGCCGGCACATGGGTTTTGGCCCGTTAGGGCCGGGTGGTCTTTATAAGGTTGATATGAGTACGACCGGTTCGCCCGTCGTCAGCCAATTCGCCGACCTCAGTGCTTATGGGCTGGATTTTGGGGTGAACCCGCGCAATGCCTCTATTAGCAATTCGTTGCCTATTTCGGGCAATACCCCCAATTATGATGTTGATGCCTTTGAATTAACGGCCAAATCATCGATCGGTGGGATTGAGGTGTCGGAAGATGACCAAACGTTATGGGTGATGAACCTCAAACAACGCGCCTTGCATCAAATTCCGATTGGGCGCGATGGAACCATGCCTCAAGCGAGTGCGATCATTACGCATAGCATTGCTAACCCGGGGTGCAGCAATAATGATTATCAACCTTGGGCCGTAAAGTCGTATAACGGTTTTATTTATGTCGGCGTGGTGTGCACGGCTGAACAATCGCAACTCAAATCAGATATGCACGCCTATGTGCTTAAGCTTGATATGGCAAATACGGGCGCTGGTTTTCAATCAGTCATCGATTTTGGTCTCGATTTTCGACATGGCTGTGGCCGTCCGGGTGGTTGTCGGTTTGATTGGTATCCTTGGGTGAATCTGAATCGTGCTCTCAGCGAAGACCTTATTCATGCCTTGTATGCAACTGGCTTGTATTACCCGACCCCCGTGTTGGTCGATTTTGAGTTTGACAATGATGGCTCGATGATTTTGGGTTTTGCAGATCGAACTGGTTATCAAACGGCTTACAATCAATATTTGCCCAATACCGAAGACCCACAACGCATTAGCAACTTGAGTCATGGGCAATTGATGCGGGTATGTAATGTGAGTGGCACTTATGTGCTCGAAAATGGGGGCACATGCCCGGGGCGGCCTGTTTCACCGGGCGAGACCCGCTCTGACAACTACCTTGGCCCGAATAATGGCTCTTATTATTGGGATGACAGCCGCGAATCTGCGACTGAAGGGGCATTGGCTTTTATCCCCGGGCGCGGCGAGATTGTGACAAACTTCACCGAGCCATTTGCCGCCGATGGTGTGCATGGTTATTTGTCGAGCGTGGGCTATGGGCCGGTTTGGATGAGCAATTTTTCGGGTTATTCGGTAAAGCGTTATGAAATTGCGCATCGCGATATTACACCGGGTGTGTTTTATAAAGGCCAAGGTTTGGGCGATTTAGAGCCATTGTGTGACACGCCGCCGATGGAAATTGGCAACCGTGTGTGGTGGGATGCGAACCGCAACGGAGTGCAAGACCCCGGCGAAAATGGCATTGATGGCGTGACACTGGAATTGTGGCTGATCGAAGACGGCACAACCTTTGCCGATGGGCAGGCTTTGCCGGGGGCGGCGGTTAAGGTCGCCGAAACGACGACGGCAAGCGGCGGGCAATATTTCTTTAGCTACGAAGGTGATTCCAGCAAAGACAATGCCAATGGCTTGGCAAATCAAAATTGGCTGAATGTGTCAACATCGACTGCTTTAAAGGGGTTTGATAAAGTGGTGGTGAGTAACACTTTGCAAACTACGGGTGTGGTGACACGCACGGGCACACAGGTGCATAATCGCGTTTACCCCAACCTTGTCTATCAGGTGCGGGTAAAAGATGCGCTGAATAATGGCTCGGCCAATTACACGATCATCGATGCAGCAGATACCAGCACCAATGGTGTTTATTTGTCTACGCGCAGCAATGGTGGGAGCAGTAATGGGCATTTGCGCGATAGCAATGCATTTACCAATAGCCTAAATGTGGATGTATTTGCGCCGATTGGTAATGCAGGCGAAAATAATCACACCTTTGACATTGGTTTTAGCGCATCACAGGCCCAATTTGGCGACCGTGTGTGGATTGAGAGCGACAATGATGGTGATGTCAACACTGGCACAATTACACCGGTGGCGGGTATGGTAATTACAGCGACGGACGGCACAAGCACTTATACAGCGGTGACAGATGCAGCGGGATATTACAGCTTTACTGTGCCGTCAGGCACGTATACAGTGACATATGGGCCTGTGCCGGGTGGGTATGGTGCGGTGGTGGCGAGTAATACGCCTTATTCAAGTACTGCCATTGGTAATGCTGGGAGCTATATGGGAGGCGGAGATCAAAGCCGCCCGCAAAATAGCACGATAACGTTGGGAGCAGGTGAAGCCAATTGGACGATGGATTTTGCATTTAATTTGCCGCCTACGCCTACCCCAACCCCTACGGCAACATCGACACCAACAGAGACGCCCACCCCGACATCGACGGCGACGGCGACCGAAACGCCGACGAACACGCCGACATCGACGGCGACGGCGACCGAAACGCCGACCAACACACCAACAGCGACGGCAACGGCGACCGAAACGCCGACCAACACGCCAACAGCGACCGCGACGGCGACCGAAACGCCGACCAACACGC
>CAZLOF010000324.1:0-5813 GCA_964560745.1 uncultured Thermoflexus sp. | reverse complement strand
GGGCATACGAAACCTGCCTTAGCAGGCTAAGAATTTAGACCGCGAAGGCGGTCTTCGTGTGCCCAGCGGGGGATTTCAATCCCCACGCTAGACTTAAATTGGATTAGTAACCGGCTAAAGTATTGACCCCTTGATTCTCTTTCCTATCAAAATTAGGGGCACAAAATGTATTTTGGGGCGAAGGTATTGTGGACTGTATTACGATATCGATGTTCACTTGCGGTTTATACGCCACCATACACCAACTGGGTAACCAACCATTTTTGCAATATCGCCCACCACCCGAATAATGGGGATAAGTGCAAATGCCTTTATTTTCTCTGTAACAGCAAGTGTGGGCCATTGTGACAAGTGGGTTAATCGCAACAACGGGGTTTTAATGTAAGCCAATCCTCCCACCAATAGCCCAAGCCATAGCCATGGGGTAAGCCCAATCCCCCCTAATATAAATGCTGGCAACCCAATTAAATAAACTGCATAACGAATGAGGTGACGTTTAAGCCACAAATTGGCTTTGCCATCGCCCCGCGCATACAAGTAATATTGTTTATAAAATGAGCGCAATGAGCCACGTGGCCTAAAATAAACAATCGCGTTAGGTGCAAACGAAAAGCCGCCACATTGCGCCCGAATTGCAAAATCAAACAATAAATCTTCGCAATAATCCAACCATTCAGGATAGCCTTTTACTTGTGCCCATGCCGTTTTAAGAAACGCCACAGAACGTGATGAAGGCAAAAATGTTGCCGCATTAATTTCATTTAATGTAGGTAAAACCGTAGCACTCATTGCAATTTCAAATGTATTATGCGGATCTGGCAAAAAGAAACCAGCCGTAGCCGACAATAAATGTGTGTTGTTTTTAGCCTCAAGCCGCAAATCCTTAGTCAACTCATCAAGCCAATGCGAATCAAGCCTGACACCGGCATCACTGCACACAATAATAGGGCCTTGGGCCGCCATAATCGCAATATTACGCCCACGTGAAATATTTGCACCCATTTCAAGCAAAACATGCAAACAAAACCGTTGTTTTTGTTGCTCAGCATACAAAATTGCTAAGGTGTCATCGCTACTGCCACCATCACAAATAACCACTTCATCTGGTTTGCGGGTTTGCATGGCAATACTATCAAGTAAGGCAGGTAAACTTTGGGCTTCGTTTAAGACGGTAAATATTAACGAGATCAATGCAATAACGATTATATTTGAGTTATTATTCAAAAACACATCGTCTTATGAATGGTGCAATATCATTTAGAGCCTATTTCTTAAAACTATTTTCGCCTCTTTGTCATTTGAAATAGCCTTCTTTGATCAAATAGGAAAGCATTTTTAGACAAAACTGATACCAAAATCATTATCCAAACGTCGTCATGGGGCGGCAAAGCCACCCCATGACGACGTTTGGATAATGATTTTGGTGGAAATTGTTTCAAAAAAAAGACTCTTAACAATTTATTAGCCCATTATTGATGGCTTTTTAAAACCAATTTTGCAGATTTGCAATAGATTATAGACAAGGCCACCGACAACAATATCCCCATTATTTTAGGCTTTAGCATCAATAAATTAAGCCGACTGCATCATTCGCTAAACAGCATGTGTATAATGTCGGTAATCTTAATAAAAGTGTCTGAGGAAAAGTCCACCTGTGAGTATCACCAATATAGTTGCCCCCAAAAATAATAACGCTGCCGCCGAAAGCGGCCAAAGTTTTGCCGAATTGCTAGGCGAGTATCTCGCGGGGGGGCAGTAATTTTGATCCACCCAAGCTGAACCAGATGATTTCTGGGCGGATCACGTCATTAAGTGACCGAGAAATTCTGGTAGATATCGGTGCAAAATCTGAGGGCATCGTCTCTGGTAAAGAGATTGATGCATTACCAAAAGATTTCCGTGTCGCCATGGAAGTGGGACATGAAGTGTATGCCTATGTTGTTTCGCCTGAAGATCACAATGGCAATGTTGTCCTTTCAATTGCGCGTGCAATCAACGAGCGTGACTGGCTATTGGCTGAAGAACTTCGAGAAAAGAATGAAGCCTATGAAAGCATGATTGCTGGTTTCAACAAAGGCGGTTTAATTATTAAGGTCGGTCGTTTACGTGGTTTCGTGCCAGCCTCACAATTAAGCCTGACCCACAGCCGTCTCATTGGCGATGAAAGCCAGCCACCTGAGCAGCGCTTCCAGAAGTTGGTGGGCCGCAAGACTTTGGTCAAAGTGATTGAAGCTGACCGTGAACGCAACCGCTTAATTCTAAGTGAGCGCGCCGCATCAAAAGAGATTCGCGCCAAAGAACGCGAGAAGCTCTTCACAGATATCGCCAACGGTCAAGTCCTCGAAGGCGAAGTAATTGGGGTGAAGGATTTCGGTGTATTCATTGACCTCGGTGGAGCCGATGGCATGGTGCATTTATCTGAAGTGTCACATCAGCGTATTAAGCACCCCAGCGAAGCCGTAAAAGAAGGCGACAAGGTCAAGGTCAAAGTATTGAGCGTTGACAAAGATGGTGGTCGTATTGCCTTAAGCATTAAGGCTTTGATGTCTGATCCTTGGTCGCAAGTCGAAAAGAAATACAAGCCGGGCCAATTGGTTGAAGCCGAAATCGTCAAAACACATCCCAAGCATGGCGCATTTGCCAAACTAAAAGATGATTCTGCGATTGAAGGCCTCGTGCCAATGTCGGAATTGTCGGACAAGCAAATTGCAAACCCACGCGAAGTTGTAAAAGAAGGGCAACAAGTTGTGTTGCGTGTCATTCGTGTTGAGCCAGATCAAAAGCGCATTGCCTTAAGTCTCAAGCGTGTCGGTTGGTCAGAGTATGCTGACAGCGATTGGCAGCCAGAAGAAAGCAATTAGCTTATTTTGTGCTAGCGCTCATATTGTATGACTACAATATCTCGCATTGCACATTGCAGCTGAAGTCAATGACCGTCAGGTGCGAATTCGCACCTGACGGTTTTTTAATTTATGCTTTGTAGCTTCTCAATAATTGGGGGGACCCAAAAGACATAATGCCGAACTCGCTATCATTTCGTGTTTGGAAAGAGTCTGCCCTCCAAATACGAAATGATAGCGAGTTCGGTGAAAGTTTGTTTTAATTGTCATTGTTTATTAAGAAGCTACTATGCTTTCGTAAAACAGCCTAAAAAATAATACTAATCTTACATTCGTATACTACGTTTAGCGATCAATGGCGGGGCACAAAAATACTACGTCATGCTTATTGTAAAATTGTAAAATTAGATATATTTTTATCTGATTTGCGAATAGAAATATTAACTTGAGGTGTTAGTTGGCTAATTCATCCAAAGACAAATGGACGCAGCGCGCCCGCAAAGTAATGATGCTTGCAAAAGAAGAAGCAGAGCGTCTATCCCATAATTACATCGGTACTGAGCATCTATTATTGGGGCTTGTGCGCGAAGAAAATGGCGTACCAAGCAAGGTTTTGCGCCAACTCGGTGCCAATCCAGAACGTATTTCAGAGCTTGTTGAAAAAATGACTGGTGCAGGTCGTCGGTCGATGACGGCAAATCTGGAGCTAACCCCCCGCACAAAACAGGTACTTGAATATGCGATTGAAGAAGCTAAAAAGCTAGGTGGGGCTTATATTGGCGCTGAGCATTTGTTGCTGGGCTTAATTCGCCAAACTGACGGGGTCGCAATCGATGTCATTAATCGCATGGGCATCACCCCAGACCGCATTCGCCGTGAAACATTGCGAGCGATTCAAGCCGAGAAGAATGAAGCTACAGGTGGAAGCACAGAACAACCGAAACCAAAGAGCAAAGATGCCCTTCCCGCCGGTACAGGTGCGCCATCCCCAACCCAAAAAGATCGCCCCAAGACCCCGGCTTTGGATCAAATGGCGCGTGATTTGACTGCTTTGGCCGAGCAAGGCAAATTAGACCCAGTAATAGGTCGCCAAACTGAAATTGAGCGCGTCATCCAAATTTTATCGCGCCGCACAAAAAACAACCCATCCCTAATTGGCGAACCCGGTGTCGGTAAAACAGCAGTGGTTGAAGGTTTGGCTCAACGTATTGTCGATGGTCAAGTACCCGAAATTTTGATGGGCCGCCGTGTGATGCAACTTGATGTTGGCTCCTTGGTAGCTGGCACTATGTATCGCGGGCAATTTGAAGAACGCCTCAAGAAAATTATGGAAGAGGTGCGCAGCAGTCATATGATTTTGTTTATTGATGAATTTCATATGTTGGTGGGCGCAGGGGCGGCTGGTAGCAGTGTCGATGCGGCAAATATTTTAAAGCCAGCCTTGGCACGCGGTGAATTGCAATGTATTGGGGCCACAACCCTCAATGAATATCGTCAACATATTGAAAGTGATGCGGCCCTTGAGCGACGCTTTCAACCCATCTATGTCGAAGAACCAACCCCAGATCAAGCATTAGAAATTTTGCGTGGGGTGCGTAGCACCTACGAAAATCATCATCAATTGCGCATTTCTGATGATGCATTACAAGCTGCGGTCAAATTGGGCACACGCTATGTAACCGAGCGTTATTTGCCAGATAAGGCAATTGACCTGATTGATGAAACCTCGGCACGGGTACGCATGTATAAATCAACGCATTCGGTGAATTTGCAAAAAATATTTAAAGAGCTGCGCGATGTGCAAAAGAAGCGTGATAAAGCGATGGGCGATTCACGATATGAAGATGCAGCGGCCTTACGCGAAGAAGAAGCAACGCTCGAAGATACCATTAACACCATGCGTGCAAATTATGACCCTACGACCGAAGGGCCAGTCGTCAACCCCGAAGATATTGCAGAAGTAGTGGCAATGTGGACGGGTATTCCTGTCACACGGATTGCAGGTAGTGAAACCGAGCGTTTACTTAAACTCGAAGAAAATTTAAGACAGCGTGTCGTCGGCCAAACTGAGGCAATTAATGCTTTGGCAAAATCGATGCGCCGCGCACGGGTTGGCTTAAAAGACCCCAAACGCCCAGTCGGTTCCTTCATTTTCCTTGGCCCTACTGGGGTTGGCAAAACTGAATTGACCAAGGCTTTGGCCGAATGTGTATTTGGCAACGAAGATGCTTTGATGGTGTTAGACATGAGCGAATTCATGGAGCGCCATACAGTTGCCCGCTTGGTAGGTGCGCCGCCGGGCTATGTGGGTTACGAAGATGCTGGGCAATTGACCGAAGCCATTCGTCGCCGCCCATACACAATTGTGGTTTTTGATGAGATTGAAAAGGCTCACCCGGAAGTCTTCAATATGTTATTGCAGATCATGGAAGAAGGCCGCTTAAGTGATGCGCGTGGTCGCAAGGTCGATTTCCGCAATACCATCATCATCATGACCAGCAATGTGGGCGCTGACATGATTAAAAAAGATGTCAAGCTGGGTTTTGCGATCAAAAAAGACGAAATTACAAGTGATCAACGCAACTACGATGAATTGAAAGACAAGTTGATGTCACAACTCAAACGTATGTTCCGACCTGAGTTTTTGAATCGAATTGACGCAACAATTGTATTCCATCCATTGACCAAAGATCAAATTGGGCAAATTGTGTCACTTGAAATTAACAAGGTGCAAAAGCGTTTGGCCGATAACAATATTCAATTGGAATTAACCGAACCCGCACGCACCCACCTAGCTGATAAAGGCTATAACCCAGAAATGGGGGCACGCCCACTACGCCGCCTCATTCAAAACGAGGTCGAAGAAGTGTTGTCAGACGGTTTGTTAGCTGGCACTTATGCCGATAATTCGCGCATTTTGATTGATGCATTAGACGGCAAATTAACGTTTACGACGGTCCACGTAGTCAGTGG
>CAZLOF010000323.1:3212-5829 GCA_964560745.1 uncultured Thermoflexus sp. | reverse complement strand
CTACTCAGTACTACTATGCTTGCCCGCCTGCCCAACCAACGGCTGTGGGTCGATGCCGCCAGCGTCACCCCCGAAAACCTGCGCCTGTTTGAGTGGTTTAGTGGCAACATCGGCAGCACCATTCGCGCCGAATACTTGCCCAAAACCGCCTTGCCCAAAGCCGTAACAGGGCCAGCCATGCTCGGCCAAGCGCCACAAGCCATCGCCCTCAGCGGCGAAGTTAGCCAAGCGCAACAAACAAGCACCCAAGCAAACGCGCAACAATGGCAAATAACCGTCGCCAGCCCCCAAGCCGATCTTGTTTTACCCCTGCTTTACTGGCAGGCATGGCGTGCCAAGGTGGTTACGGCAGATCAAATCAGCCAAGAGTTACCGCTATCAGCCAACCCGGGGTCGGGCTGGGTTAAGCTCAGCTTGCTGCACGGGCAACACCACATTAACCTGTGGCTCGACAAAACGCCCGACCAACGCTGGGGCGAATGGCTATCCTTATTAACATTTGTGGCGCTGGGGGGCGTGGGGCTGTGGCAATGCTGGCGCTATAAGCGTCAACAGCTACGCACCCTTGGGTTAATGGGGCTTGGCGCTGCTGGGCTATTAACCCTCATGCAAAGCATCAGCATATTAACCCCGCCCCCAACACCCTCGGCTTTTGCCGATTTGCAAACGCTCGATTTTGACGGGCGGCCCTACCCGCACCGCGCCCCCATCGTTTGGCACGTCCCGCAACCCTCAAACGACCCGCCCTATACCCTGCTGGCTGCCACCATCAGCCCAAGCCAAGTGCGGGCGGGTGATCCATTCACCCTAACCCTCACATGGCAAGATGACCGCGCCCCGGCGCAGGTGCAGGTCATCCAAGAGTTACCCTCTGGCATTGCGAATGAAGACCTCGCCAGCCGCATTTTCCGTTATGCCCGTTCAGTCACGCCAGCCAATGCACCATCGACCCAACACACCGCCCTGCCCGAAGCCCCGCTGGGGCCGCTATTGCTAAAATTGGGCGTGAGCGATGCCAACGCCCGCCCCATGTCGGCAACGCTCGCCAGCGGCGAAGCCCTCAACGCATTTTGGTTGCTGGGGCTAAATATTAACGAAAGAAGCGCACCTGCCGCGCTGCCCCCCACCCTGCGCGAATTTGCCAACGGCATTCGGCTACACGATCTCGACTGGCAGCAACAAGATGGCGACCATGTTTGTGTTCGCCCCACATGGTCGAGTGATCGCCCGATTGCCGATGCGCTACAAGTCTCCATTCGCCTGCGCAACGCCGATGGGGGCGAAGTGGCAACGGTAGACGGGCAACCCCATTTAGGTTTGTCGCCAACATGGGCATGGCCGCCCAATGTGCCAATCAAAGACAGCTATTGTCATGTGCCCATTCGCAATCATTTACAGGCCGGCGATGCCTACCAAATTCAAATGATCTGGTATCGCGTCAGCGACCAAGCCACCGTCGGCGAAGCCAGCGTCGGCGGCACTCGCCTGCCTGAAATGAATGGGTGGCACGTGTTGAAATGACAGGGTGACAGGGTGAGGGGGTGACAAGGTGACTGCGCAAAAGTGAGGTTAATAATGCTAATACTAAAAATCTGCAATCAAATCCAACGATTCTTAATCAAGTTGAAAGCCCGTCACCTTGTCGCCCCCTCACCCTGTCACTCCCTCACCTTGTCACCCCTCTGGCTGAGCCTCTTACTTGTCGTTACACTCACCGCCTGCGCCGTGCCGCGCCCAACCATCAAAATTGCGCTGGTGGCCCCTTTTGAAGGGCGACATCGCGATCTGGGGTATGGGGTTTTTCCCGGCTTTCGTGAAACCTTGCAAAAACAAATAAAAGCCGGTGGGGTTGGACATTACCAAATTGAGTTTGTGGCCTATAACGACAGTGGCGACCCAGCCTATGCCGAGCGCATCGCCCACAATGTCGTCATCGACCCGCAAGTGGTGTTGGTGATTGGGCATTTGCGAGCCGATAGCACCCTTGCCGCCCTACCCGTTTACACCGAGGCCAATTTGCCGCTGCTGGCAATGGGGCTTGCGCCAAACACATTGCCAGCTAGCCACCCGCTGGCCTTTGCCGCTAGCGGCAACATCGAAACCGTGACCCAACACGCCATCAATGCCATTGCCCAAGATTTGCGCAGCAACCCCAAACCCACGCGCCAAGGTGTTGCAAAGGCACTTGCCAACAATTGAAGTTGGGAGTAAACTAAACTGAAATGGATGTGAACGCAAACGACAACAACCTGCCACCTTGGGCTAAACCCCTCGGCAAACTTCGTTATAGCAAATTTATTGGGCTAATCAAAGATTACTTCGCCAACCGTAATCTCGCCATCATCTTTGATGAAGAAGAAGGCCTAATTCGCCCATCCGAACAAGTGATTCACCTTGCCAGCACCTTTGGCCTGCAAAATTTAATGCAAGTATGCCTACAGGCCGATGCTCGCAAATGGAAAAGATTGGTGCAATCACATTTCGACTCCATCCTCAATGCCAGCGATGAAGTAAACGCCCTCACCATCGATATGAGTCGCTTTGGTGAAGTCGCCAATTTGCTACGAGCGCGGCTTTACCCCGAAAATATTCGCACCCATTATGCCGAATTGGTCAC
>CAZLOF010000323.1:0-3202 GCA_964560745.1 uncultured Thermoflexus sp. | reverse complement strand
ACCGTGCGCACCGTAGCACGCTCTGAGGCCGAAGCATGGGGCTTTGATTTTGACGAGCTATTTGAGATCGGGCGGCAAAACCTAAAAAATTCGGGCTTGCTCGCCAAACGCACCATCGCCATTAACCACAGCGTACCGCTCACCTTATATTCGGGTGATGCGTTTTATGGCGCAAGTCACGCCCTTATTTTAGATGAATATTTGCCCAGCGATTTGCCACACGGCGCACTCGTCGGCATCCCCAAGCGTGATGTGATGTTGGTGCATCACATCCGCAACGCCGGTGTGTTCGATGCCATCCCCGCCATGATTCAAGTCATCATCAATATGCACCGCGATGGCCCCGGCTCGATCAGCCCCAATTTATATTGGTTTTATCAAGATGAGATTGTTTGTTTGCCTGCCAAAATCGTCAAAGGCGAATTAAATTTTTCCCCGCCCCAAGCCTTTAGCGATGTTTTGGATGAAATGCGCATGAAGGCTGAAATGAGCTAAATGAAAACCTGAGACGATAAGCAACAGGTTATTACTTATCTTTCTTACTCCCATTGCCAAGGTAATATGATATGACTATGACAACAGATTTGCTCGAACGGGCCAATGAAGCTGGTATTAGGTTAGAAATTGTGCGGGGTGTGCCAATGTGGGAAGCACAACCGGTCTTACGTCATCAAAGATCAATCGATCGTATTCGGCGTTCACTTGTTGCACCCAAAGTTTCGCCATTCGCTGATGACACGCCGTGTGCGTGTATCGACATCGCCGATATTTATATCAAATTTCCTGATGGATCATTTAAACGACCAGATGTTTCTATTTTTTGTCGCGAACCCGAAGAATTAGATGAAGCCGTAACCCAAATTCCGGCAGCCGTTATCGAAGTTGTAAGCAAAGGTTACGAAGCAAAAGACCTTGACATCGGCCCTAATTTTTATTTGATGCACGGGGTACAAGATGTCGTCGTATTTGACCCACACACACTGATTGTTTATCACTATCGCAAAGATGGGTTTGACCGTTTAACCTCGCCCGTAAAAATAAAATTGGCCTGCGGCTGCACCGCTACCGTGTAAAATACTTTAAACATTTATAAATCGGCTAAAATCGCCCCCTCGTGCGTGTATTCATAACTGCCAAAACAGAACTGCTTGAACTCTGGCATTACAGACATTTATTGTGGATGTTGGTTGTGCGTGACCTCAAATCACGCTATCAAAATTCGGCCTTGGGTATTTTTTGGTCCTTCATCCAGCCCCTCGCCATGACAGGCGTGATGACCTTTGCCTTTACCCGTGTCGCCCCCAGCGGAACCCAAACCCCGCGCGCCTATATTCTCATCATGGCAGGACTGTTGGCCTGGAATTATTTCAGCACCGCGATTGTGAATGGGGCCGGCAGCGTCATCGCTAACGGAGCGCTGGTCAAAAAAGTCTATTTCCCGCGCGCCTTGTTGCCCATCGCCTCGGTGTTTGCCAACGGGGTGAATTATTTGCTGGCAGTGCCGCTTTTTTTGCTCATCGCCGTCATCAGCGGGCATCCGCTGCACTGGACGCTCATTTTCGTGCCCTTCATTTTCATTTTGCAAACCATTTTCACCATCGGGCTGGCCTTCTTTTTGTCGACGCTCAATATTTTTTACCGCGACACCCAGTTTATCCTCGATCTAGGCATGTTGATCTTGTTCTTCCTCACACCCATTTGGTATGACATCAATGTCGTCAATTCAATTCCCATTATGGTGTGGGGGGTCGAGATCAACCCATCCTACTGGCTGCCGCGTATTAATTTGCTGGCCTCGTTCATCAATTTATATCAAGATGCGATGTATAAGGGCCAAGTGACTGTCATCGAATATTGGCTGCGCACCTCGATCACAGCCGTTGTTATTTTTGTGCTTGGCTTCTTGTTTTTTAGAAAATTCAGCCCAAGGTTTGGAGAGGAAATTTAAAAAATGTCTTACCAACTACTCACCCACATTCACACCCTCGTGCCTATGACGGGCGGCTACAACAGCCCAATGCCGTCGCTGCACAATGCCGCCGTCTTAATCAAAGACAATGTCATCGTATGGGTTGGCCACAATGACCAATGGCACATCGACAACGACAACCTGATTGTGCCCGGCCATGCGCCCATTTCCAATGCTCAATTTTCCATTTTAAATTTAAAGGGCCACATTGTGCTGCCCGGGTTGATCAACACCCATCATCACCTCTACCAGACGCTCACCCGCTGCATCGCCCAAGACAATGGCCTGTTCAATTGGCTCAAAACGCTCTACCCTATTTGGCTGCGCCTAACCGGCGAGGCCATTCACACCAGCGCCCTCACCGGCATGGCCGAATTGATGTTGAGCGGTTGCACCACCGCCAGCGATCATTTGTATATTTACCCCAACGATGCCAAAATTGACGACGAGATACGCGCCGCTGGCGAAATTGGGCTGCGATTTCACGCCACCCGCGGCAGCATGAGCTTGGGCGAGAGCAAAGGCGGGCTGCCGCCCGACAAAGCCACCGAAGACGAGCGTTTCATCATCAAAGAGTCAATTCGCGCCATCGAGACTTATCACGATGCCTCGCGGTTTGCCATGCAACGGGTGGCGCTTGCGCCGTGTTCGCCCTTTAGCGTCACCACCGACCTAATGCGCGAAAGCGCCGATTTGGCCCGCAGCTACAAAGTAATGTTGCACACCCATTTGGCCGAAACCCGCGACGAAGATGAATTTTGCTTGTCGCAATTTGGCAAGCGCCCGCTCGATTATGCCGAGTCGGTCGGTTGGGTCGGCAGCGATGTCTGGTATGCGCACGGGGTGCATTTCAACAAAGCCGATATTCAACGGATGGGCGCATGCAATTGCGGCGTGGCGCATTGCCCCTCGTCAAACATGCGGCTGGCCTCTGGCATTGCACCCATTCGCCTAATGTTGCAGGCGGGGGTGCGGGTAGGCTTGGGGGTGGATGGCAGTGCCAGCAATGACGGCAACCATTTACTGGCCGAGGCGCGCCAAGCCATGCTGTTGCAACGGGTGATGGATGACAGCTTTGCCATGTATGACTCGGTGGCGCAAGCCGGACAGCGCTCGGCGATTTCAGCCTACGAGGCTTTATGGATCGCCACCCGCGGCAGCGCCAGTGTGCTGGGCCGCGATGATGTCGGTCAACTTGCGCCCGGTTTCGCCGCCGACCTCATCGCCATTAAC
>CAZLOF010000322.1:5248-5831 GCA_964560745.1 uncultured Thermoflexus sp. | reverse complement strand
AGCCTTGAATCACAAGGTTCAACTATCACTCATGGCTCATGGCTCATGGCTCATGGCTCATGGCTTCTTCGGCTCACAGCTTTTGCACAAATGCAACCAACATGCGTCTAACCTCGGATAGACGATTAAGTAAGTCAGCGGTTGATGCTGGGGTTAAATAGTTGAGGTCTTTGCTTAGGATGATTTGATATTCAAGCTCTGCTGCTGATCCCAATGCAATTTGCATAAAACGCCGTAAATCACCATCAACTGATCTGCCACGCCCTTCCGCAATATTTGATGGAATTGAAATCGCAGATCGTCGAATTTGGCTCGTCAACCCATAAATTTCCTCTTTTGGATAGTTTGCACTGGCTTTATAGACTTCTAAAACTAATAAATGAGCCTTTTGCCAGACTTTCAAGTCTTTAAAATCTTGCATGATTTATTATAGAGCCATGAGCCGTGAGCCATGAGCTTTGAACTTCACGGCTCACGGCTCACGGCTCACGGCTCACGGCTCATGGCTCACGGCTCATGGCTCACGGCTCATGGCTCACGGCTCACGGCTCAAAGCTCATGGCTCACCCCTAAAAAAATATGA
>CAZLOF010000322.1:0-5238 GCA_964560745.1 uncultured Thermoflexus sp. | reverse complement strand
GCTCACGGCTCACGGCTCACGGCTCACGGCTATAATTCTTCCCATGCTCACAGCCTTTGTCTTAATCAACACCCTGCCGAACCACATCGGCAATGTCGCCCAAGAAATCGCTAATATCCCGAATGTCGTCGAGGTTTACAGCATTACCGGCGAACATGACCTCATGGCAATCATTCGCCTCGAAAACCATGACCAACTCGATGATGCCATTCCCGGCCAACTTGCCAAAATTCAAGGCATTCAACGCACCAATACTGTCATTGCTTTTCGGCGTTATTCGGCTAAAGACCTCGAATCGGCGTGGGATATCGGCGTCGCCTAAATGTCGATTCCCCGCAGCGTATGCCTTATTCGGCATGGGCAAACCGATTGGAACCTGACGCGCCGTTACATGGGGATTGCTGACCGCCCATTGACAGCGTATGGGGTCAGGCAAGCCGCGGCATTGGCGCAGCATTTTGCGGCACGGCGGGTCGATATTGTCATTCACAGCGGCCTCAGCCGCAGCGAAGCCACTGCCCGCGCCATCATTGGGAGTCGTGCCATTCCCCTCGTTTGTGATCTCGATTGGCGCGAAACCAATCATGGCGATTGGGAGGGCTTGACCTACCGTGAGGTCATGCAACGCTACCCCGATAACGCCCGCGCCCGTTTTGCAGACGCGCTTAATACCGCGCCGCAAGGGGGCGAGTCATTGTCAGCAATGGCGGCACGGGTGCAAGCGGCTTGGCAGCACCTCGGCGCACAATTTGCCGGCAAACGCATTGTCATCGTTACGCATGGCGGCCCCATTCAAGCCATGCTTTGCCATTGGATGTCAACGCCGCTCGATCAGCATTGGCGCTGGCGCTGCGATCTTGGCAGCATCAATGCCATCGATTGTTACCCCAACACCACCATTTTGAGACAGGTTAATTTTGTGCCGCGATTTTTGAGCACAACCGTCGAATATCTTAGCGCCGCTTGATGGGCTAGCCACAGCCCGCGCTAAGACATTCGTCATTTTGCCAAAAACCGAGCAATATCCTCGCTTAATTCAACGCTTTTAGCCCCAAAGCAAAAAAAGCCATGATCTGCGCCCGCATAAACCTTGTATTCAACTTGGCTAAAGCGTTGGCGCAAATGCGCGGCATAAATTTGCGATGATCGTAGTAGCTTATCTTTTCCAGCCCCAACAATGAAAGTAGGCGGCAAATGATCAATCTGCTCGATATCCATCGGCGTGACTGGTAGCAGCGGGGTATCATTTTTGCTCAGCGCCGCTTCACTCGCATACGACTTTAAAAACGTTCGTGCACTAGGAAAACCATCCTCCAGCCATGTCATTCGGTCTAAAACACCATACAGCGAAACGATATTTTTTACCTCTGGCAGCAAATCACGCGAGATTGGGTCAATGAGGCTCAGCAGGTTGTCGTTAGCCAGCATCAGGCCCAGCATCATAGCAAGGTTGCCCCCCGCCGAGTCACCAATCAAATGAATACTTTGAGCCTCGGTATATTTTTTCTTTAGCCACGCCAACGCCTGCAATAACGACCGCAAAAGATATGGGTGCGGGTGTTCTGGGGCCAAAGGGTAATTTAGACTAAACACAGCATAACCCGCGTCGGCGAGCTTTAGCAACGGTTTGGCATAAAATTTGCCTTTGCTGCCCGAAACCCAGCCGCCGCCATGAATATGCACGATGGCGGCTTTTTTCGGGTCGCTGGCTAAAGGCTTGAGATAATCTAATTTTTCGTCGGGCAAACTCCCATAGCTTTGTTCGATCAGCCGACCCGTTGGGTATTTACCGCCGCCGATGGTCTCGAACAAGGGCGACATGACATTTCGCCAAATGGCGACACTTATTTTCTCTTTAAAACTTATTTGGGTCGGGGTTACTAAATGCGTTGTTGCCATTTTGATCTAAGATTCACTTTTGATGAGGTTTTAACTTGACAATGTCACCTTCGAAAAGGTGACATTGTCAGGTTAAGCGACCGTAAAAACCACCTTGCCTACAAATTTGCCCTGGGCAGCTTCGGTATAGGCTGCTTTAAATGCGGTAAATGGGTAAATTTTGCCAATGACGATATCAATTACACCGCTTGCAGCATCATTAGACAAGGTTTCCATATAGACAGGGTTAACAAGCGACCCCAATAGTTTGTATTTTTTGCTTGAGAACAGGTTGTTTAATAAACCAGCTAATATTTCAAGGGGAACAGGCAAAGATGCGACATAGACGGCGCTAGGCTTCATTATTTGCTTTGCCTGCTTAAATGGCATTTTGTCAGAGAGTTCAATCACCACATCATATTGTTTGCCAGTGGTCAGGATGTTTGTCTGGCGATAGTTCACGACAAAATCAACGCCCCACTTTTTCACTAAATCGATCCCTTTGGGGCTAACCACCGCCGTCACAATCGCGCCTCGCTGTTTAGCGATTTGCGTGGCATACATGCCAATGCCGCCGGTGGCACCATTGATGAGCACTTCCGTGCCTTTTTTAACTGCGACCAACTTATCAAAAACATTGAACGCACATTCGCCAACAACCGGGATGGTGGCGGCCTGTTCAAAGGAAACATTGGCGGGTTTGCGCCAGATGTTTTTCGCCTTGGCTACCACATACTCAGCCAACGAATGATTGGCCATGCCAAAGACTTCATCGCCGACCTTGTAGTTGGCAACGCTACGCCCCACTTTTTCAACAATCCCCGCAAATTCCAAACCCAGCCCTTGCGGAAATTTTCGACCGGTCAGGAGTTTCACTTGCCCTTCGCGCATTTTCCAATCAACTGGATTGATGGCCGCGGCTTTTACTTTGACCAACACGCTATCCTTTTTGACGGTGGGCATTTCCGCTTCCATCATTTCTAGGACATCGACATTGCCAAATTGGTTATAGACTACTTTTTTCATGGTATTTTTTATAGTCTTTCATGCCGACACTGCGCCTAGCAGCGTGGGTTCGACCGTTGGATAGAGATCAATGTCCCACCAACGCGACATGGGCAGGCTGTTGACGACCGCACGGGCTTGCGTCTCGTCGGGGGCGAGGATTTCCAGGAAGACCGTGTTGCGTGCCAGTGAGAGGTGGACAAAGCCAAGCTGGCCGGCACTTCTGAGGACAACGACTTGGGCGCGTTCCTCGTTAACGACGGCAAAGACTTCCTGCATGTTTGAGTTCGGCTTGAAGGTGGCAACGACGATATAGGTGTTCATTGATTTCTCTCCTTATGATGCTGATGATGTGTTCTTTTGCGCCGCCAGCCATTGCTCAAAGCTGATGCTATCTTTGACCAACGTGCGGCATTTTTGTAGATCCGCTTGATAGCCTGTCTGCCCAAACCAGCGAAACATTGCGCCCATGCCGCCCATGAGCCAGGTCAAAAAGGGTGGCAACCAAAGGCTAGCCTGGCGTTTGCCATAGACCTTTTGATAAGCATCTTGCATTTGGGCATAGGTCAACGCATCCCCGGCAATCTCGATGGCCTGATTTCGGTAGGTCTCTGGCTGGCTGAAGGCCAAGGCGACCCACTTGCCAATGTCCTCGACGGCAATCAACTGGAGCGGCTTGCCGTTGAGGACACTGCGTAGGAACGAGAGGGGCAAAAACGCCAACGCCTTTAAGTTTTCCATAAAAAAGACCGGGCGCACGATGGTATAGGGCAGGCCAAGGCTGCGAATGTACTCTTCAACCTGCCATTTGCTCTCAAAGTGGTCGACCCCCGTCTTGCGTTCGGCGCCACCGACCGAGGAGTAGACGAAGTGCTGCACACCGGCTTGGTGGGCCACGTCAGCCACCCGTTTTCCATCCGCCACTTCCTTTTTTACGCCACCCTGCATAAAGTTCTGCACGCTAAAGACCCCATAGACCCCCTGCATGGCTTGCCGCAGGCTGGCTTCATCCGCCAAATCGGCCTGGACGACCTCGACTCCTTGCTGCGCCAACGCTTTCGCCTCCGGTTTATGGGGGTTGCGTGTGATTGCGCGCACAGCGAAATCGGTTTTTAGTAACTGCCTGACGACCGCGCCGCCTTGGTTGCCGGTTGCGCCCAAAACCAGAATTATTTTTTTCATAGTAGTTGCCTGTCACTCCGCTTCATTTACGCTACCCTTGGTATGTTCAACGCTTGAGCGCAGGGGCGAAGACCTCACGTGCAAACTGACTGATGCTGCGCGGCTCGTGGCCGGCGATATTCTGGACGAAGGAGGTCGTGAAGTCACCCCAACCCTTGCCGTAGGCCGTCGAATAGTCCGCCATGATCCCTGCGCCCCACTCGCCCCACCCGCTCTGCAAGGCCGACTCGCGGGCCTGTTCTGGCGTGATGGGCACATAGGCCACTTCACGGCCCAATGCGATGCCTAGCTCCCGAGCCACATCATGAAACGACACCGAAGCAGGTCCGGTCAGATCATATATCCCACGATCCCATCCGTGATCAAGAAGTACAGCCGCCGCAACATCAGCGACGTCTCGTACGTCGATGAAGCCGATCCGACCATCGCCCGTCGATTGAACCAGCTTGCCACTGGTCATAATCAACTCGGCTGAGCCGAAAAAGTTTTGCATAAAGTAGTTAGGGCGAAGGATCGCGTAGGGAAGCCCCGACTCCAGGATGGCGCGGTCTGCGCGTCCATGGTTGCGCGTACTATCCGATGGGCCTCCCTCCGTGGCCTTGATGGCGCTGAGGCGAACGATGCGCGGCGCGGTTGGGCTGCTGAGCGCAATATCAAGGAATCGCTCGACCATGCCAAAATCATCTGGACGCGGGGGGGTTAAGAGAAAGACACTCGTCACGCCGTCGAGGGCGCGGGCGAGACTCTCCGGCTGATCGAAGTCACCCTGTACCAGTTGTACGCCTTTGCCTTGCAATGCCTCTGCCTTTGCCATGTCACGCACCAGCGCCCGCACAGTCACTCCCTTCGCACTAAGTTGTTTGACGACGAGGCTGCCGATGGCGCCAGTCGCTCCTGTAACGAGAATCATAATTGCTCCTTGCTGTGTGTGCCGCGTGTAATAAAAATCTCGTTGCCCACAAAATTACTGAATTTGATAACAACGATTCCTTCTTGGTTATTCTGGTCCATATATTTATTTCCTATTATTGTTCGTGTTGGCGAAATGACGCCAAAATCATTTGGTCTCCATGAATCTGCAAGATCAGTAAAACCTTTCTAGCTTAAATTACATTGGGTATAATAGTCTACAAACAGATATATTTAAATGGCTAAAAAGCTATAAAGAATATC
>CAZLOF010000321.1:0-5834 GCA_964560745.1 uncultured Thermoflexus sp. | reverse complement strand
AGCGGACGATTAGGCTATAACGGCACACTCAGCACTACCTTGGGGTTATGGAGCGCCCGCGACAAAGCCGCAGCGCTAAAAGCCCTGACCCGTGTCGGGTTGGCAAATAAGGCCGAGTCGCGGGCAGATGCATTGTCGGGTGGGCAACAACAACGGGTGGCGATTGCACGGGCACTGATGCAAGAGCCAAAATTATTGATGGCAGATGAACCCGTTGCTAGCCTCGATCCGGTGTTATCGCACAGTATTTTGCAACATCTTGAACAATTAAATAAAGAAGACAATGTGACAGTGCTATGCAGTTTGCATTTTCTCGATTTGGTGCATCGCTATGCGACCCGCGTGATTGCGCTTAAGGATGGGCTAAAGGTGTTTGAGGGGCTACCGAGTGAAATTAATCGCGCCAAATTTAAAGAAATTTATGGCGAAGATGCGCAAGATGTCAGCGCAACGCGGGTAATGGCTTAAATTTTAATATTAATGCTTTATTCAGTTATTTCCCTTTTTATCCCCGGCCTCGGCCAAGTCCTGCACGGCAATGTTGACCGCGGCGCAGCAATTTTTTGTGCGGTGGCCTCGGCGCTCATGTTTACCCTATGGTATGGTCAGCCAATCTGGTTTATCTTTCCAGTCATAATTTGGTTATGGAATGTGTGGGATGCAAAATCGATTGCACCAACGTGGATACCATTTGTGGCATGGATGGTAATGGCTTTGGGGATTGGCGTAGCAGTGACCGAATTTGATTTGCTCAGTTTGTGGCAAAATGCCGAGCGTGGCGCGGTGATTTTACGGCCTATGTTGCGGCCCGATTTTTTTGCGCCAGATTCGTGGAATTTGTCTTTTAATGGTGGTTATATTCTTGAAGGGATTCAGCAAACCTTGGGGATGGCGCTGTTAGCGACGACTTTGGGTGCAATATTTGCCGTGCCTTTTGGTTTTGTGGCGGCACGCAATTTAATGGGCGCGAATGTGGTGACGCGCCTGATTTATTTTGTGGCACGTGCCATTTTAAATATTGCTCGCAGTATCGAATCATTAATCTTAGCCATTATTTTTGTAAAAGTGGTCGGGTTGGGCACGTTTGCTGGGTTTATCGCGCTCACCATTCATACCACTGCTGCACTTGGCAAATTGTTTAGCGAAATTATCGAATCGATTGACCCGGGGCCAATTGAGGCCATTCGCAGCACCGGGGCCACATGGCTACAAACAGTGCGCTATGCCGTCATTCCCCAAATTGTGCCGCAATTTACGGCGCTCACCATTTATCGTTGGGATATTAATGTGCGCACCAGCACCATTATTGGTTTGGTGGGTGGCGGTGGCATTGGTTTCTTTTTAAATCAATGGATACGAAATGGCGATTATCGCGCTGTGAGTGCGTCGTTTATTGCGATTGCGGTTATTGTGGTGTTGATGGATTTTTTGAGTGCGCGTTTGCGGAAAAACTATGAATGATTGACGAAACTGCTCGTCTTTCATCGTTTATCATTTCTTATGAAGTTAATTCGTTGGCTGTTTTTAGGCACTATCGTGATCTTCGCGTATAACTACGCGATTAAGGTCACAGACCCAGACCCGGTGCGCCTATTTACATCGCTGCCCAAAGCCGCCGATGTGGTGGGGCAGTTGCTGACACCTGATGTCTTTTTGCGTTCATCAACTACTTATACCTTGAGCACGGCTTTTCCAATTCCCTGTGGCAGTGTGCCGGCCATAGCCTCATCAACCGAAAGCCGCCGCATTTATGCCGAACCTCAATGCGCGGCGGTGGGTGAACCGCTTGTGTTGGTCGGGCAAAATTTGGGTAGCGATGCCGAAATTGCAGTGCGTTGGGGGTTGCCCAATGGCAATCGCTTGCCTCTACAAGTGTTACGCGCCGATGTGAATGGCAATTTTCGTTATGAAACGACTGCTCGCCCCATTACGGCGGCGCGAGATGGCCAAGCCGCAACCTTGGACACAGTGGTAAGTGTGCCGACCAATGCGTGGACGATATCGCCGACCGTGCGCGAAGTCGTTAATCAATTGTTTGTCACCATTTTTATTGCGTTACTGGCAACGGTAATTGCCTCGGTGGTGGCGGCCCCGCTCAGTTTTTTTGCAGCCCGCAATCTCGCACAGGGGCGGGTTGGGTTGGCGATTTACACACTGACCCGCAGTGTGTTTAATATTACGCGGGCATTTGAGCCATTGGTATTAGCAACGGTATTTGCGTTGATTGTTGGGTTTGGCAAGCCGTTTGCCGGAGTGTTGGGCATCATTATTGGCACGATTGCCTCATTGGGCAAAATGTTTTCAGAGGCGGTTGAAGACATTGATATGGGGGCGGTTGAGGCGATTACGGCAACGGGTGCAACCCGCGCCCAAGTGGTCAGCCAAGCCGTTGTGCCGCAAATTATTCCCAATTGGCTGGCCTATATGCTTTATCACTGGGATATCAATGTGCGGATTAGCACGATTATTGGCTTTGTCGGCGCGGGTGGTATTGGCGAATTTTTGCAAAAGCAAATTGATACATTATCATATCGGCAAGCTGGCACAGCCCTTTTGGGTATTGTCATTACTGTATGGATGCTTGATTTTCTTAGCACACAGGTGCGGAAGAAACTTATTTAGAACCAAGAGTCCAGAATACAGATTGAACTGTATGTAACCTCCAATTTCTTAACTCTTAATTCTTGATTCTTATGGTAACAACTTACAAACGTTTTTGGCAATATAACTGGGCCGAACAATTGCAATATCGCGCAAATACCCTAATGTATTTGTTATATTGGCTCGTGTCGCCTATTGTTTATATGGCGGTATGGGCGGCGGTTTCAAAAACCAATGGCAGCGTGGGTGGCTTTAGCGCCAACGATTTTCTCAGCTATTACATGATAGCGCTTGTGGTTAATATTATGTGCAGCAGCATTGTGGTGCATATTCTTGGCCCTAAAATCGAAGATGGCACTGTTGCAGCATGGCTATTGCAGCCCGTTCACCCTGTTTTAACATATACGTTAATGAACAATATTGCCTTCAAAACATTACAAATTATTGCTGTAATTCCCATTTGGGCGGTTTTATATGTGCTTTATCAACCTGTAATGCATTTAGAGTTGGTGAATATTTTGGCAGGGGCGCTTGCAATTGTGCTGGGGTTTACCATATTGTATTTGCAAGGCTGCGTTATCGCATTTTTGGCCTTTTTGACCACCCGTATTTGGGCGTTGTTTAATATTTATATCGCTGTTTATTAGCTTACAACAGTTTAGTTTGTTCCGTTAGAATTGCTGCCAACGACATTACAACGTATCGCATGGGTATTGCCTTATCAACTTACCCTTTATTTTCCTACCCAACTTATTTTAGGTAAAATTTCATTGCAAGCAGCCTTGCCACAATTTGCCCTACAAATTGGCTGGATTATTTTCTTTGCGTTTTTGTTTCGTTGGATGTGGCACAAGGGGTTGCGGCATTATTCGTCGGTTGGTGCTTGATCGGCGTAAAAGGTTTCGCCGATTTCACGATCTTTCCCCCAAGCATAGCTTGGGGGAAAGGTCGTGAAATCGGCCCTTCATATTTCAGAAATTTGCGCTAAACACCAACCTTGCTTTGCAAAAACTGTACCAATGCTTCAAAATCTGCCGAATTTTCGAGGAAATCGACGGTATCAATCTCGATAGTGTGAACCGGGCTTAGGGTAAATTGGGCTGCCCAGCGGTCATAGGCATTGTTGAGCGACATAAGATAGTCGATAGACAACGCCCGTTCATAATCGCGCCCACGTTGGGCAATGCGTTTGAGCAACATCGGGATAGATGATTTAAGGTAAATAACCATCGTCGGCGGGGTGAGCAATTCACATAAACCGCGATAAAACGTCTCATACACAGCCCAATCACGCGGGCTAATAGTGCCACGTGATTGCAGGTTGTGTGCGAAAATTTCGGCATCTTCGTAAATGCTTCTGTCCATCAGCGCCGAGCCGGGATGTTGCATCAAGGCTTTATGCTGTTGCAAACGCCGCCCTAAAAAGAACATTTGGGAATGAAACGCCCAGCGCGTCATATCGGCAAAAAAATCACCGATATACGGGTTTTCATCTACAGACTCATAGAATGGCCGCCAGCCCAGCCGTTTGGCCAGCAGCCCCGTAAGTGTGCTTTTGCCCACGCCCATATTGCCTGCAATGACGATAAAATTTTTGCTCATTTTGATTGATGATTACGGCTGCGTGCAATCACGCCCATAAACTCCATAATCACTTTAATCGCGGCAAACACGGTGCTTTCAGATGGGTCGAGCGGCGGCGCGACTTCAACCACATCTAACCCCACCAAAGGCAAGCCTTCGAGCGACTTGAGCAAATGCAATACTTGGCGCATGGTCATGCCACCCGGCTCAGGCGTGCCCGTGCCCGGCGCAGCAGCAGGGTCAAGACAGTCAATATCAAGCGAAATATGCACTGCATCGCATTTGCTAAGATGCCGCCATACTTTATGGGCAATTTTTTCAATGCCAATATCAGCGATCATGGGCATGGGGTAAACGTTCAATTGGCCGTTTTCGATCAAATCCATTTCTTGCATTTCCCATGAACGCACCGCCACCAAACAAATATCTTTTTGCTGAATACCATAGTCTAGCCCACGCCGCAGCACGGTGGCATGAGACAAGCGCGAGCCATTAAATTCATCACATAAGTCGGGGTGAGCATCAACCCATAAAATGCCAAGACGTTTGTTGGCATAACGTTGGCGTTGGGCTTTAAGAATGGGTATGGCGATAGAGTGATCACCGCCTAAAATGATCGGGATATTTGGCAATTTTGCAATCACCTCAGCAATCGCATCATAGTCGGTTACGGGGTCGTTGATTGGAAAATCGCCCAAGTCACACACACTTAAATCGGTCAAACAAGTTCGGTCTTCGGTAAAAGGGGTTATCTGCTGTGTCCAGCGGCGAATGCGAGCTGGGGCTTGGGCGGCTCCTTTGCGTGCACTTGCCAAGCCATCAAAGGGAATTCCCATCACAGTAAAAGTGGTATCTTTAGGCTGGCTATTGGGTACATGCAAATCGGCCCATAATTTATGTGTGTCTGTCATACTAAATTCTTAATTTAAGATATGAAATTATGCATTATGTAAAAATGATGCAAAGTCATTCAAATGAATGACGCGCGGCATTTTTGAATCCGGTACAATCTAAATTCATGACGCGCGTCATTGCCATTGTACTGGCGGTTCTAAGTGCATTTGCGTTGATTTTATCGGTATCGATAGACCCACGCGCAATTATTTCACCACAAGCTGCCAATCAAATTCCAATTATTCCTACGCCAACGCCTGTTGACCGTCGGCCTGTGCTTTCGTCGTTGTTGGGGGCGGTGGGCTTAGCTTCCGATGCCACAGCGACCCCAATCGCACAACCCATTACCAATACTAACCTTGCCGTGCCAACCACGATTGCATTTACAGGTCAATCGATTGCATTACGCCCAGTCAAAGCAATGCCGGTGATTACCAGCGCTACCGTCAATGTGAAATTGATCCCTGATAGCGAGTTGGTCAATGGGCCGGGGGCAGTGGGGTTTGATGTGCGGGCCTTTTTAGCGCTTCGTGCTGGTTATATTAATCGTTATACCGAACGGGTGGGTGAACAATTATTAACTGGCCCACAAATTATTGAACGAGTGGCACGCCAGTTTAGTGTCAACCCGCGTTTACTGATCGCTTTGATTGAATTTGAGGGCAGTTGGATTGATGATGCAACCCCAACCAAAGATGAGCTATCGTTGCCGTTGCGCGTCAAATACCAGCCGTCGTCCGCAACGCCGCCCTGGG
>CAZLOF010000320.1:0-5898 GCA_964560745.1 uncultured Thermoflexus sp. | reverse complement strand
AGTGTATACCGCACAAATGAGACGCGCCACCGGCGCGTCTCTACATTAGGCCCTAATGATATTTCGGCAACCAATCACCATGCGCCGCAATTAAATCATCAACCAAAGCCCAAATTTGGTCAAGCGACAACTCAGCGGCAGTGTGTGGGTCGAGCATGGCCGCATGATAGATATGCTCACGCAAGCCAGTTAAAGCCGCCTCGACCGTAAGTGACTGCACATTGACATTGGTTTGAATAAAGGCCGCCAATTGCGGTGGCAATGCCCCGATTTTGGTTGGCTGCAAACCATTTTTATCGACCAACACCGGCACCTCAACCGCACAGCCTTGCGGCAAATTGTCAATCAGACCGCGATTAGGCACATTGCCATACACCACTCGCGGGGTTCCGGTCTCCATGCTGTGAATAATCAACGAGCCATATTCGTGGCTACGCCGCACCTCAATATCGCCACCGGCCTCAAGATAAGCCCGCATTTTTTCCCATCCAGCAATCTGATTTTCGCAACGGGTAATATATTCATCCAGTGGCACATTAAATTTTTCAATCAAATCGGGGCGATCGTGCTTAATAAACCAAGGGGTATATTCGCTAAAATGCTCACTCGATTCGGTGACAAAATAACCCAAGCGCGTCAACATCTCATAACGCACGCGATTCCAATCTGGCACGCGCCCATCGGCAATCACTTTGCGAATTTGTGGGTATAGGTCTTGGCCTTTGTGCTCAAATTTGAGATAAAACGCGATGTGATTAACACCGGCACAAATATAGTTAATCTCTTCGATCGGGATGCCAATATCATGCGCCAATTGCTCAGACGTGCCTTGCACACTGTGACACAAACCCACCGATTTAATTGTGCTGGCGCGGCTAATAGCCCATTGGTTCATCGCCATCGGGTTTACATATTGCAAAAAGGTGACATCGGGGCAAACAGCTTCCATCGTTTTGCAATAATCGAGCATAACCGGAATGGTGCGCAAGCCACGCATAATGCCACCAATGCCAAGCGTATCGGCAATGGTTTGACGCAGCCCATATTTCTTCGGAATCTCAAAATCGACGACGGTGCTGGGTTTGTAACCGCCCACTTGAAACATGCTAATGGCATAGTGTGCGCCCTCCAAGGCCCGCGTTTTATCCATTGTGGTGACAATGGTGGGTTTTGCCCCCAATTTTTCGGCCACCTTGTGGGCCACAATCTCTGATGAACGCAAACGGGTTTCATCAATATCATAAAGATAAAGTTCAGAATTTGCCAATTCTGGAAAACTGAGGATATCGCCCATTAGGTTTTTGGCGAACACGGTGCTACCAGCACCAATAAAGGTAATTTTTGCCATAAATGGTTATTTTAGCGGATTTAGATCGACATACCGGTAGCACGTCTTTTGAGCCTTTATCATGAATAATGAAGTATGGCAAAACTAAGACGTTTGACGGATAGACAAGTCATCTAAAATACAGGCTAATTCATTGCAACGAAACAATTACCATCAGCTAAAAACAACGAAACTATGTTGCAAAATCATCATATTTGCTTTTATTTAGGAGACTGTGAATGCAGACAAACACTATAAAACTCATCGTAATATGCTTCAGTCTATTTCTTATCGGATGTAACCGCCTACCTAACGGGGCAAGGCTTTTGCCAGCGCCACTCAGCGATACCCAAACCCAAGAAGCCACCGCGATTCCACTAGCTCGCGGAACCCAAGTGATAACAACAACGGTTAGCGCCAATAATACGATCATCAGCAACAATACCGAAGCGGCAACCGCAACCAACACCACTATCTCAGCAACAGCCACGCCCAGCCCTACCCCAGCCAAACCAACCGCCACGTCAACGCCAATGCCAACGCCAACCCGTGCGGCCCCAACGCCACAACCCACCCCAAACACCCTTATCACGGTCAATACATTTGAGCCTGAGGTGTTTCCATTCAAAAAAAACGGCAATTGCAGCCTAGGCGAAGCAATTTGGGCGGCACAAACCCAATTGCCACAAGATGGCTGTAAAGCGGGCGGGGCCGACGGCACAACGATCATTTTAAACAGCGGCATCTATACCTTTGCCCAAGCCGATACCAAAAGCACAATCGTTTTACCCGATATCAATCTGCCTCAACCCGCTAGCGCCCTAGCGGCCTTGCCCGTTATCGGCGGGCAAATCGTCATTGTTGGCAATGACAGCACCTTAATGCGCGTTGGCCCACAAGCATTTCGCTTTTTTGATGTGTATCCATCGGGCAGCCTCACCCTAAAAAACCTTACTCTGATGGGCGGCGACCCCGGCAAACTCGATGGCGGGGCCATTCAAAATTTTGGGCAAACCAACCTCATTAGCATCACCCTGCGCAATAACACTGCCTATGACGGTGGCGCAATTGCAAATTTGAATGAAACCCGAATCGTTTCATCGCTATTTATTAGCAATGGTGCTCGGCATTATGGCGGTGCGCTATATGGCGAAGGAGGACTGTTTGTCATGCGCGACACGCAATTAATGAGCAATACCGCCACCGAGGTGGGCGGCGCAGTTTATGGTGTGCGCTCAAAATTTGAATTTGAGCACAGTATTTTCGACAGCAACGCCTCGGTTTTGGGTGGGGCAATTTATAACGAAGACAGCAATTTAAGCTTAAATGATGCGAGCATCGTAAGCAACAACCGCGCCACCCAAGATATGGGCAAAGCTGCCTTTGCCTATGGTGGTGGTGGCATTGTCTCATTTGGCACCGAATCGGTGGTGACAATTGAAGACAGCAAGCTGATTGGCAATCGCGCCAACAAAAGCAGCGGTGGCGCACTGACGAATTGGAGTGGCAGCGTTGCAATTACACGCACTATCATCAGCGGCAATGTCGCCACAGTGGCCGGGGCGGTGCTAGATGGCTATTTTGGCGGGGTGACGACCATTGCCGATGGTTGTGTGCTCAATAATGAATCATTGCGCGAAACAGCTCAGGTCGTCGCCTTTACCAAAATTCCGCTCGATGCCAGCAACAATTGGTGGGGCAGCGAAAATGGGCCACCGCTACCACGCACACCAACACCCACCATTACGCCAACCCCACGCCCTACGCGCACACCCACCGCTACCCCCAAAACACCGACCACGCCCGCCGCCACCGCCACCGATATAATGACACCCACGCCTACCCGCACCCCGTCGCCTAGCGTCATCACCAACCCTTATCTTAGCGAAACCCCCGACCTTTGTCGATAAATAAATATACCCCACAAGGGTAAAAATTGAGAGAATGCCGATTCCGCTATCCCTCCATCAAGCGTAGGCCAGTAATCTGGCCTACGCTTGATGGAGGGATAGCGGAATCGGCGAAAACCTTTAAAAATTGAAAATTGGGGCAACGGTTTCCAATTTTCAACAAAAAAAGTCAACCAAACCCGTTTCGAGCGAATATTCGGCCCCAACAATCATCAAATTATCTGTTTGGATCAACTGTTCAAGAATATTAGAACTATGACGCAATTGGTTTACCGAGGCGCGGATATTAGCTCGAACGGCGTGGTGAAGCAACATGTCAGGGGTATGACTCAACTCAGTATCGAGCAAGCTTACGACTGCGGGGCTAATACGATCCACAATATCACGCAAATTGCGTGATTGATCAGCAGTCGGACGACGCAACTCTGACAACGTGGCCGATACCGCACCACATTGCGAATGCCCCAACACCACCACTAGCCGTGTGCCAAATTGGGCGGCGGCAAATTCAACGCTGCCAATTTGTGAGGGCGCGACAATATTACCTGCCACACGAATAACAAACAAATCACCTAGCCCTTGGTCAAACACCAATTCGGCTGGCACACGCGAATCTGAACACCCCAATATAATAGCAAAGGGCGTTTGCTTGGCCGCCATTTCGCGGCGGCGCGTTTGGCTCATAAATGATTCAAGGCTGCGCACATCTGAGGCAAAACGTTTATTGCCTTCGCGCAGTCGTTCAAGTGCTTGGCTTGCTGTGATCATCGTTTTCATTCTCTCATATGAAACCGATACAAACGTCATCACAAACTGCTACTAAAGGCACGCGGTCCAGTGGGGCGTGGGCTGCCGCCAGCAGGCTCTATCGTTACACCAAAACGAATGTAAGTATTAAATTGACGCGGCGCATTAATGAGCAAAGTTCTCACCTTACTGCCACCGGGGTCACAAGCAAATACCGCCCCAGTATCACGGGCATCATCGCCATAAACCAACCACAATTGGTAATTTTTGTCAGGTGGCAAGGTTGGCAGATCGCGGATAAGTAATACGGCCACATTAGTTGTTGGGTCATAACGCAAATTAGCAACTGAGCTAGCTGCATCACCCACCCCTTTTAACCCAACTTGTTGGGCTTGTGGGTCACTTAACAACGCAAAAATGCGTTGCTGCTGCTCGGCATCGGCTTGCAATATGATGGCTTGCTGTTGTAGCAAGCGCTGCTGCCATACATTGCCCGCTAACAATGCAATGACCAACGCTGCCCCTGCCCAAACCGCCCCGCGGGGTAATGTAACGAAAGAACCAAATAGCCAATCTGAAAGCCGCTGTAAAAGGCTTGTTTTAGATGGCATAGAAACGATTTTGGGTGATGTTTTAGAGTCACGCTGCGTTTGCAAGCGCGATATCAGCATTTGCCGCACACGGGGCGATGGTGTTTGCGTCGGTGCAACCGCGAGCAAAGCATCGCCAACCACGCGAATTTGTTCATATTCCACGCGGCAGGGCGGGCACACATTTAAATGATCTGTCAGGGCTAAACGGTCGGCTTCACTGAGTGCCTCTGGCCGAACATAAGCAAGCGCCTTGACATCATCACAAGTCATCACGGTATTATCTCTTTGCAAAAATGTAATGTGCTACATACTTAGAAACACTATAAATATCATTTTTAGATCTGTGTCTTTTGCCAAATTATCCTTAATTTTTCCATTCCCAAGCGTTGGCGGGTTTTAACCGTGCCCAAAGGCAATTTTAAATATTCGGCCATCTCGCTTTGGCTCATACTGTGATATTCAGCCAATACAATCACTTCGCGTTGCTCAGCCGGTAAGGTCTGCATCATCAATTCTAATTCACGCCATCGGTTCTCATCTTCAAAAACCAAATCGGGTGGCTCAATAAAATCGTCATCATCAAACGAATGGCGAGCATGATTCACCCGTTTTTCTTGTGCCAAGCGATTAAGTGCCATATTATGGGCTATTTTCAACAACCACCCTAAAAAACGATTCTCTTCATAACGATAACGGGCAATTTGCTCCCACACGCGCAAAAATGCATCTTGGGTCACTTCTTCGGCCAACATTACATCATTCAAAATTGCAAACGCCAATGAATAAACCCGTCTACCATGCAAATCATACAATTCGACTAAAGCATCTTCATCACGGTCACGCAACCGCTGAATAATGCTTAAAATAATTTGTGGGTCAAAAGTCATCATACCAAAACAACAGACTCATGTATTCTATTCGTAAAATCATAGACGTGTTGAATGTATATTGCGGCGATCAATAAGCGATAATCGGACACGCATTTACTCATATGCCAAAACAAGAACGCGAAAGCACCTTACGATTTTTTGCCGAACCGGGCGATATTAATTTTTATGGCAAGGTTTTTGGGGGCGCGGTCATGCAATGGATCGACCTTGCGGGCTATGCCTGTGCCGCGGCGTGGTGTGGCACGGCCTCTGTCACCATTTATGTCGGCGGCATTCGCTTCTACAAACCGATCTTAGTTGGGCATTTGGTCGAGGTGACGGCCAAGCTCATTCATACTGGGCGCAGCACCATGCATATTGCGGTTGATGTATGCTCAAAAGACCCCAAAATGGGCGAATATAGCAAAACCACCCATTGTGTCATCGTCTTT
>CAZLOF010000319.1:1774-5902 GCA_964560745.1 uncultured Thermoflexus sp. | reverse complement strand
TGAAAATTGATTTAAGAAACACCCTCTTAAAAGAAACACCCCCAATATGTTTAACCATATTGGGGGTGTTTAAAATTTACATCTTATGTAAAGATTAGCGTACGCTAAAGTTTTGCTGCATTAAGATCTGTCCATTAATTTGTAGCTCTACCCGATATTGATTGACGGGGACAGTGTTGCCCCATTTGGCTGGGTTGGCCTGAATGTAAGCTGATGAGCTTGATACGCTGCTATAGGCATCGCCAGTGCAAGTGTGTGCGCCTTTGGCGGCGTTCCAGTTGCAATCGTATGATCGAATGATAATCATTCTGCCATGCTCCATGCCATACCACACCACATCAAAATTGCGGCCCGCAACTAAGCTGGGCGACCAACTGGCATATAGGCGGGTAACCCCACGGGGCAGCACTGTTGCATCATTTGCACATTCACCACCACCATAATTTGCGCCCGAGCATACACGTAGGCTGTCGTTGGCAGCCGCACCTGTTTTCGGAATTTCTTTTGTCCCTTCGGTGCTCCCAGTTGCGCCTGTGCTGCCTGTTGTTGCGCCTGTCGAGCCAGTTGTTGCACCGGTTGAATCAGTTGTCGTACCTGTGCTACCTGTCGTTGTGCCGGTTGTGCCAGTGCTAGCGCCTGTGTTGCCGCTTGAGGTTGTGCTGGTTACTGTGCTTGTGCTGCCTGTCGATGCACCGGCGGCTGCGCCGGTTGTCACTGGTTTTGTGCTTGTGACTGAGGTTGAACCCGTAATTGCACCCGTTGCCCCAATGGTTGAGGTTGGTGCGCGAACGGTTCCGGTAATTGCGCTCGCCGCGCCTGCATTACCCGCACCTGCTTGTGGAGTAGCGAGTGGTGAAGTATTGGGTTTTGCAACACCTCCCGCAACAGCTGTGGCTGATGGCGGGGCGGGTGGGGTTCGTGGGCCTAATCCCAAGAAATTAAGAAGACGTTGAATAAGGCTGGGCTGTGGGGTTGGGGTCGGTGTTGCGACTGCGGCGGCAACAGGTGTGGCCGCCGAACCGCCGGTGCCAGTAATTGGGGTAGTTACCGTACCACTTACACTGCGAATTGTCGTCGTCACACTGTTGGCCACCCCAGTGATGCTTCTTGTTGCAGTAATGACACTGCCGACGCTCGCTGTAATACTTCGAGTGGCGCTAATAGCACTGCCAACTGAACCGGTGATACTCGTTGTGTTTGTTAATGAGGTGCTTGTCGACGAAGGTAGCCCTGTAGAAACTGAGCGCCCGCTCGAAAAATTAGCAAGGAATATGGTGATGATTGAGGCCAATGCACACAATAAGGCTAAGGCTGCAATAATGGCTAAAGGAACTTTTTGACCTGCCCCCCACCCCTTTTTAGGCGGCGGTGGCGGTTCTGAGGCTGGTGGATCGCCCATCAGGAATGACTCGGTGGATTGGCTTGCGCCGCGTGATTTGGCGGTATGGCCTGTTGCGACATCTTCATCATTTGCAAGGTTGCTGTTAATGCCACGTGGCCCATCACTGTTCTTGGGGCGAGCATTGTCGCCAGCTTCTTGCACTTCTACGATCGGGTTATCGCTAGTATCGCCAATACGGCGACGGGCGCTATCCCTTACATCTTGAGGGGTTTCACCGACACGGCGGCGGATGCCATCACCTAGCCCGGAGATGCCTTCGCCAATACGACGGGTTGTGCCTTGTGCCCCTTCAACAAGGTCGTCGGCTGTGGCTCCGATACGTCTTTTGGCTTCTTCGGCTCCTTTTCGGGTGTCATCGGCCACTGTTTTTATGCCGTCTTCAATATGGTCGGCGCTGGTTTGGGCTGTATTGGCGGCGCGTCGACGTGCCTCTTCGGCTAAATTACGGGCTTTTTCTAAATTTGAAGTCACATCACTTTTGGATGGATCGGGATTGGTTTCTGAAGATGCCATTTTTAAATTAAAAACTTATCAGTTAAATTTTTTGATTGTTGATATTGGTACTGCAATTGGGGAGATTATCATCGAAATTTTAAAATAATAAAAAATGTTGTGCTAAGTTCATCGTGATCGTTGCTTGCTTTATTAAGCATGATGGTTATGAACTCAACATATCACGCTTTTAAACCCGATTCATAGTCCCCCACTAAAATCTTAATGATATCTGAGTGTCTTGAAATATATCTTGATTCGTTAAATATGTCAACTGTTTTTTGATCTTTTTTGTGAAAATTTGATGATTGCTATGAAATTAGATCGAACGAATTAAAGTAAATGGAAAGATTTATATGGAATCCTAAGTTTCTTGGTCATCTTTGCATCGTTATTCAATCTAATTATGTAATGAGGCTATTTGAGGTGACGATTGATCTGGATAACAACGCCGGGCAAATCATCAAAATGTACAAGGCCGCCACATCGGCGAAATTCAACCAAGCGCCAGTTGGCTTGGTTGCGTAACTCGTCGGCCATTTCGTGGCGCGACACATTGTCTTGGCCAAATAGGGCCAGCGTAGGTTGGGTTAATGCCGCATAGATTTCGGTCATTTTGGGTGTAAATAATTTGCCCGCAATAAATTGAAATGGCGCATGGGGCGCATTGGGTCGATGGCTGGTTTGGTAAGCATAATCCGCAAGCCCTTGGTTAAACTGATTGCGCTGACTTTGGCGCAAGAAGTAGGCCAATATTGGACGTGATGTGAGTAAGTCATAGATCATGCGGCTCCAAGCAGGTATTTGTAATAACCTTAATAGTGCTTCGTTTGCTTGTGGTTGTTGGTTAAGCGCCAGACCAGTAGGTGAAATGAACACTAATCGCCGGAAAAATTGGGGTGATTTTTGGGCCGCCTGTGCGACAAATTCGCAACCGAGTGAGAGCGCCACGATATCGACTGGTGTCCCTTTAAATTTTTGCTGAACAAATTCAAGCAAGGTGTCGCGGTAAAAGGTTGGGTTGTAATCACGATTGCGGCGATCACTGCTGCCAAAACCGGGTAAATCGAGTGCATAGACTTTGCGGGCGGCATCGCCATTGGCATAATAATCATACAATGGCTTCATCTCATAAGCTGAAGCGGCGGCGTTGATGCTGTGGATAAGCAGCAATGGCGGTGTGCCGCGTTTGGCTGTGCCAGCGCTGTAATAGCCCAATTGCCCGGCCGAAGTTTGAGCAAAGCGCAAATTGCCGTCTAAGGCTGGCATTTGTGGGATATCGTGCCGAATATTACGGCGAAGGTGGGCTGCGGTTGCGAGGCCTACCCCTAATAAAGATAATGCGCCTGCAAGCGTTACCAAGGGCACAATCGATGACGCTGGTTTTGCATCATTTGTATGAGGGGCTATCGCTGAATGAGGGAAACTCGTGTGAGGTTTACGGGCAATTTGCATGTAATGATTTTATAATAACCCTTCTATGCGAATCGTTGTTAATGAAGCAAAAGTAAAGCGCGAATCAAATATTGGCAAGTTTGCCATTTATGGGTCGCTCGCTATTTTGATGGGTGGCCTCGCGCTTACCCTATTTGGTCAGCAATGGGGGATTCTCACACCCGATAACATTGCTTTGTTTTACATTATTTACCTTGCCATCTTGTTTTCGGGGTTAGTGGTCTCGCGGGTTGGCATGTATTATGGCAATCGGCATTTATCGCCGCGTCGCCCAGAATTGGCCTTGCGTGAGCAACTAAAAGGCATGGATCGCAAATGTAGTTTGTTGTTGTTTACTGAGCCGTGTGATTATATTTTGATCGAACCCAGCGGTGTAACAGCGATTATTTACAAAACCCAAAATGGTTTGATTACCTACAAAGACAATTTGTGGAAATTTAAAACCACTGTTGTGAATCGCTTATTTGGGCGCGAAGAGCCATTGGGCGATCCTAAAAAAGAAATAGATTTAGCGTTAACGCGCTTAAATGCTATTTTTACAGAGAAAATACCCGATCAAAAAATTCCATTGCGTGGGGTGGTGGTGTTTGGTGGCGCAGAGGCGGTTTTAGAGGTTGACCCTACACCTTATGCTGTGTTGCGGGTTGATAAACTTAAGGACTATTTACGTGGCGAGGGTAAATTGCGCGAAGTGCCTGCCGCAACCCAAAAAGCCGTTCGTGAAGCATTGGGCGTAATGGGTTAGTTTCTTTTATTGGGACTTCTGGAACGCTTTCAAC
>CAZLOF010000319.1:0-1764 GCA_964560745.1 uncultured Thermoflexus sp. | reverse complement strand
TCCTTTTGTTTTATTTTTTTGATGGAATGCCCGCGAAAAAAACTTGTAATATTTTTGTTTTTTTAACCCCACTCCCATAATGACCGCATAAAATAACAAATCATTATGAATCGGACAAATCGTATTTCACGAGTCGCTATAGGTATTGTTGTTTTGGGTTTAGGCATTCAATTAGTGCCATATGGCCGCAATCACACCAACCCCCCTGTAACCGGCGAACCTAAATGGGATAGCCCCACAACTAAAGCCTTATTTGACCGCACTTGTGCCGATTGCCATAGCAATCAAACAGTGTGGCCTTGGTATAGCAATGTTGCACCCGTATCTTGGCTTATTCAAAACCATGTCGATAACGGACGCAAAGAGTTTAATGTTTCTGAATGGGGGCGGCGCGGTAATAACGGCGGTCAGGCTGCCAGAGAAGTGCGAAATGGGAGTATGCCGGACACAGGTTATGTGCCATTGCACCCCGAAGCCCGTTTGACGGACGCCGAAAAAGAGCAACTGATTAAAGGGTTAGTGGCGACATTTGGCGAAGCCCCTGAGCGTCAGCGTAGCCCGGGTGCTCAACCCAAACCATAATTATGGCGATGCAACTTTATACCCGCACTGGCGACGATGGCTACACCGGCTTGCTTGGCGAGGGGCGGGTGGCTAAATATGCCTTGCAGCCCGAGGCCTATGGCACGGTTGATGAGGCAAATTCGGCGCTCGGCATTGCTCGCGCCAGCGCGCACAACCAGCGCACCAAAGATTTGCTATTGGCGACCCAGCGTGATTTATATCATATGATGGCGGAGCTAGCATCGACCCCACAGGTGGCCCCGCAATTTCGCAAAATAGACAACGCCAAGGTGCAGTGGCTTGAACGCGAAACCGACGCGATTACGGCTGAAATCACCCTGCCTAAAGAATTTGTAGTGCCGGGCGATACGTTGGTCGGCGCGTATCTCGATTTGGCCCGCACCATTGTGCGCCGTGCCGAGCGGATTGTGACGCGCTTGTTGCACGAGGGCATCGTTGAAAATGCCGCGCTTGGGCGTTATCTTAATCGGCTGTCATCGTTGTTGTTTGTGTTGATGATTTTTGAGAATGGCTTTGCCGGCGTGAGCGGCGTGACATTGGCGAAGGGGTAGCTTAGCAAGGATTTAGATGAAACTGTATTCTTGAAACAATGATCCCCCATCTCAGTAGTAAGATGGGGGATCATTGTTTCAAAGAAAATTTTATAAAGTAGCTTCCAAGTAAGCAATGTTATGGCGTTTCGGGTGTTGGCTCTGGCACAATTAAATCATTGAAAACACTCGCTAGGTATTGAACGGAATACACAGTATTTTCAGTCCAAGTAAATGAGCCGCCCCAATCATCTTGTCCTATTTTGCCGTTTTGTGTAATGATTAATATCGAACGCCAATGCCCTGCACGAAGGTTGCTTAATTCTAAAGTGTAGCTGCGTCCATTGGTAATATTGTTAATTGTTGGGGTAAAAATGAACCCAGGTAAGGGCAAATGATTAAATGAAGAGCCTTCAAACCCATTAATGAGCAAAGGAACATAGTCGGGCATCATCATAATATGAATATCTCCCTGAATTGGTTCACCATTTTGAGTACCTGTTACTACTCCTGATACGCGCATTCGACCTCTAAGAAATGTTTGCGTGTTTAGACAAACTCTAGTTGTGCAAATTGCTGAACTAGAAGGGGGGATAGATTTACTAACATTAAAATTTTGCCCCCAATAGGCATACCCGCTACATTGTGG
>CAZLOF010000318.1:0-5916 GCA_964560745.1 uncultured Thermoflexus sp. | reverse complement strand
GTGCAGGGGTGCGTACCTTTATTTTGCCCAAGAAAAACGACAAAGATTTAGATGAAATTCCTAAGCGCGTATTGCGTGATGTGAAATTGATAAAGGTAAATGATATGGCTGAGGTATTGAGCGTGGCGATGGTCCCCGGATTAACGGCGATAAAGCGGGCGGCTAAACCAAAACGTGCCTCGCGTGCGACTTCTAGCCCCGCTAAAACCCCGGCTTCTGAGCCAGCCTCGACGGTAGGGGCGGTATCGGTGTTAGCGAAATCGGCATTTCGTAGGCGACATGTTGATTAAGGCTTACATATCATCATTCATATGGAATCTTCTTGTCACTTGACTGTATTTCAACGAGGTCTATAATGCAATTAAATGCGAGCGCAAATGCTGTTTGCTGCTTTCATCTAATGAAATTTCATTGCAAAAACAAAATTACAAAAGGAGAGTTCAATGAACAAGCGATATTTATCCGTTAGCGGTAGCTCATTAGTAGCTGCCTCTATTCTTCTCGCTGCTTGTGCTGCCCCAACGGCACCCCCACCAGTCGAGAAAATAGTTGAAAAAGTGGTGACTTCGGCCCCACAAGTTGTAGAAAAAGTGGTTGAGAAGGTTGTTGTTGCAACCGCCGTGCCTGCCCCAGCCAAACCTGCGGCTGCAAAGGTGTTGCGCATTAACCTTGGCGCATTCCCAGATAACATCGACCCACAAAAGGCCTCGTTTGTGAACGAAATTGCCCACTTGAAGTTGATGTATGAGGGATTGGCGAAGTTTAACGAGAAACTTGAGACCGTACCCGGCAGCGCCGAGAAATGGGAAAGCAACAAAGATGGCACAGAATGGACATTTACACTGCGCAAAGGCTTGAAATATAGCGACGGCAGCCCATTGAATGCCAAGCGTTATGAATACTCGATCATTCGTAATATCAACCCAGCGACAGCTGGTGAATATGGCACCATTACCAATGAAGTAAAGGGCGCAGAAGATTGGCAAGATAACTATGGCGTTGCCAACGATGCCAAAGAAAAAGATGCCGCTAAGAAAGCCAAAGCCGCAGATGCTGCCAAGAAAGGCGAAGAAACCGTGCGCAGCAGCGTAGCCGCTTTGGGTGCCGATGGTAAGCCTTGTAAGGATTACAAACAAGAGGATTGTTTGACCCTCAAGTTCAGCCTCAAGCAGCCAGCTCCTTATTGGCCCACCATTATGGCTTTGTGGGTCACTTTCCCAGCCAAGGAAGAGAACATTGAGAATGGTACATTTAAGGACTGGTTCAACTATCCCAAGTTCCAGACTGGCAATGGCCCCTATGTTTTGGCTTCACTCGAACCATTCCAACGCGGCAAATTCACCCCCAATAAGAACTATTATGGTGGCGTAGGCAAGATCGATATTGAATATAGCTACTTGACCGACAGTGCAGTGGCTTTCCAAGCTTATAAGAGCGGCGATTTTGACATTATCGGTTTGGCGGCCGAAGATTTGCCAACGGTAAATAATGATCCCGTGCTCAAACCCCAAGCCAAGATTTATCCGGGTTCATGCACCACTGGTTTGCAATTCCGAAATTTCACCAAGCCATTTGATGACCCCAAGATTCGCCAAGCATTTGCCTATGGCATTGACCGCGATCGCTGGGTGAAAGATGTGTTGAAGGATTTGGGCGCTCCTGCCTTGACATGGATTCCGCCCGGTTACCCTGGCTACAAGCAAGGCGAAACTGCTTATAAGTTTAATGCCGATGCCGCTAAGAAGGCTATCGCTGACTCAACCTATAAGTCAGTTGATAAGTTACCTCCTATTGTGTTGAGCTTTGGTGACAACCCACGCAACCGCACCCGCTATGAATGGTTGGGCGCACGCTTTAAAGAAGTGTTTGGCAATGACTTGAAAGTGGAATTGAAGCCAATTGAAGCCACTGCCTTTACTGCCTTGCAAAAGGATAAGAACAGCGGTTTGCAAATGTTTATTGGTGGTTGGTGTGCCGACTATCCAGATCCACAAAACTGGCTCAGCGTTTACTTCAACAGCAAGACCACCTTTGCACAACGCATTGGTTATGCCAACCCCAACTTTGACAAGTTGACCCAACAAGCCGATGTTGAATTGGATGCCAAGAAGCGCGCTGACTTGTATCAACAAGCTCAAGACCAATTGGTTGCGGATCAACCCATTGCATTCTTCTGGAACAATGTTAATGCTTACTTGGTAAAGCCAAGCGTGAAGGGCATTAAGACCACACCACAAGATTCTGGTTGGCCGGGCGATATTGACCCAATCAGCTTAGACATTCAATAGAACCTTAATATGAGGAAGTGCTGATCTCATTTTGTGGCGATGAGTAACCATCCCGCAAAATGAGATCAGTTTATTTTAATTATGTTTGGATTCATCCTTCGTCGTTTGGTATCGACGATCCCGGTTTTGATTTTGATTTCACTCGTGACATTTTTGCTCATGCACGCCGCACCCGGTGGCCCGTGGGATCGCGACGAAGAAAATGGCAAGGAAATCCCGGCGGCAATTAAAAAGCTACTCGACCAAGAATTTGGCCTTGATCAGCCGCTGTGGCGGCAATACACCGGTTATGTGATTGGTGATTATCGTAATGCCGATGGTTCGTTTAAGTGCGGCGCAATTTGTGGCAATTTAGGGCCATCCTCAAAACAGCGTGGGCGCTATGTACAAGATATTTTGTTTTCGACCAATGACGAAGAAGCAACTTGGCTGCAATCAAAATTTGGGTTTTCGGTGCGGTTAGCCATTTATGCCCTTATTTTTGCCGTATTATTAGGCATTCCCTTAGGCGTCATTGCTGCCATTAAGCAAAATAGCGCCATTGATTACGTCGTTACATTTTGCTCTAATATTGGCGTAGCTGTGCCAAATTTGGTGATGGGTGTGTTTTTGATCATTGTTTTTGGTGTGCAGCTTAAATTATTACCTGTCGTGGCTAAAGAATGGAACACCGCCTTGCCTTGGGTATTGCCATCACTTACTTATGGGTTGGGCACAATGGCACGTATGGCGAGTTACACCCGTTCTACGATGCTTGATGTCATGCGCCAAGATTATGTCCGCACCGCCCGCGCCAAAGGCGCGGCTGAACGGATTGTGATTTGGAAGCATATGTTCCGTAATACACTAATTCCGGTCATTACGATTTTAGGCCCAGCGTTAGCTGGCCTGATCGTCAGCGGTGTCACGATCGAGGCCATGTTTGGCTTCCCGGGCATGGGTTTCGATTTCTTCCGCGCCATTAGCAACCGTGATTATTCAATGATCATGGGCACATCGTTATTGTTTGCCGCATTGATTGTAATTGCTAATATGAGCGTAGACATTTTGTATGGTTTGGTTGACCCCCGTGTTCGGGTTGAGTAGGAGCAGATATCATGGCACAAGTAGCAAAACCACTCCCCCAGCTTACTAAAGCACAAATTGATGCGAAATTAGCAAATTCAGAAAACCAATGGCAATTGGCATGGCGGCGCTTACGTCGAAATAAGGCTTCGTTGATCAGCATGATCATCTTAATTGGTTTTTTGCTGATCTCATTGGTTGCGCCTTCGGTTGCGCCTCACAACCCATTAGAGCAACGCACCACTAATTTTCAACAAACCCCGCCATTTTGGCAGGCACAATCGCCAGCAGGCAAAGACTACAACCCATCTTTTATTCTTGGCACCGATAGCCTTGGGCGTGACGTGTTTAGCCGCATTATTTATGGCTCACGCACCTCATTTGTGCTTAGCTTATTGCCATTGGCGATCGTGATGTTAATCGGCATGATGATTGGGTTTACGGCTGGTTTGTTGGGCGGTAAAGTAGATAATATTTTGATGCGTATTACTGATATTTTCTATGCTTTCCCCGATACGCTGTTTATTGTGCTTATTTTCGTAACTGTTGGCAACACGGCTATTGGGCGAATGGGAAATGGTGTGTTGTTGTTTGCATTGTCAATTGGCGTTTTGTTTTGGGTGGGTTTGGCCCGCCTGACACGCGGGCAAGCTTTAACATTGAAAGGACGCGAGTTTGTCGAAGCTGCTCGGAGTTTAGGGGCATCGCAATGGGAATTGATGTGGAAACATATCTTTCCGAATAGCTTGAGCATCATTATTATTTGGGCGGCTTATGCCATCCCTGGTTTCGTTTTAATCGAAGTGACACTGGGTTTTCTTGGTATTGGGTTGCGCCCATCACTTGATCCCAATGAAATCTTCTTAACCAGTTGGGGGCGCTTATTGCTAGATGGACGCAACGATATTCAAAGCCAACCCGGTTTTTTGCTTGGCACAGTTGGCACTATTGCGTTATACGTTATTTCATTGCGTTTCTTTGCTGACGGTTTGCGTGATGCGCTTGATCCGCGTCAAAAAGGCTAGGCATAGGGTTACTTAAATACCCATTTTGTCAAAATAAGTATCCCGCCATCTCCTTGAAGATGGCGGGATACTTATTTTGACCGTTGTTTTTAGATTTATTCTGATGAATTTTTCAATTATTGACACCCATGTCCATCTGTGGGACCCAACCCTGTTTCGTATGGCATGGTTAGATGGTGTTCCAGCCATTAACCAGCCGTTTTACCCTGCCGACTATGCCGAGCATACCGCCGGAATTGACATTGAGGCCTATGTTTATGCTGAGGTCGATATTGCGCCTGAATATGCACTGATGGAGGCTTATTGGGTGGCAGAACAAGCCAAAGACGACCCACGCTTGCGTGGTCTAATTGCCTATGCGCCACTTGAATATGGCGAACAGGCGCGGGCTTATTTGTCATCTTTGGTCGAAATTACACCATTGACAAAAGGGGTGCGTCGATTATTGCAAGGCGAAAGTGACCCCGCGTTTTGTTTGCAGCCCCGTTTTGTAGCCGGTGTGCAAATGTTAGCCGAATTTGGCTTGTCATTCGATATTTGCGTCAAGCATCACCAACTGGCGAATGTTGTTAAATTGGTGCAGAAGTGCCCAAATACCCAATTTATTCTTGATCATATTGGTAAGCCAGATATTAAAGCCGGTTTGCTTGACCCTTGGCGTGCCGATATTCGCGATTTGGCGGCTATGCCCAATGTAGTGTGTAAGGTTAGCGGCATGGTCACCGAGGCCGATGCATTGCGCTGGCAACCTGCTGATCTCCAACCCTATCTTGAGCATGTGTTAACGTGTTTTGGCGAAAATCGGGTGATGTTTGGTGGTGATTGGTCGGTAGTGCTTTTAGCGGCCAGCTATAAACAATGGCTTGAAACGCTTATGCAACTTACTGCGCATTTGTCGCCACAAGCCCAACGTAAGCTTTGGGCCGAAAATGGCAGACGAATTTATCGGCTGTGAGAGACGAAGAAGGACAATACGTTACCCCTTCGCCTTGCCAATTACAGCTTCATGCGTTGTATTTTTGGCTTTTACGATCTGTGCCATCGTTGCTAACGCAATTTCTTCGGGTGATTTGCTGCTAAGGTCGAGGCCGATGGGGGCATGGAGTCGATCAACATGTTCAATGGCGAGACCCGCCGCAATAAGACGCTCACGGCGCTTGGCGCGGGTGCTTTTGCCCCCCAATGCGCCAACATAAAAGGCGTTGCTGGGCAGGGCAATTTTAAGCGCTTGGTCGTCAAATTTGGTATCGTGCGTTAAGGTCACAATGGCGGTAGCACGGTTGATCGGCACATGTTTGAAGGCTTCACGCGGCCATTCTTTGACCAATTCATCGACATTGGGGAAGCGTAGCCCATTGCCAAAGGCGGCACGCGGGTCGATGACGATGGTGTGGTAGCCCATGATTTGAGCCATTTGGGTAAGTGCAATGGCAATGTGCACCCCGCCAATGATGATTAGGGTGGGCGAAGGGAGCTGCACATCAACAAATAACTCAACGGGGGCATCTAGCCCAGTGTCAGCCGAATCTAATATGACC
>CAZLOF010000317.1:0-5936 GCA_964560745.1 uncultured Thermoflexus sp. | reverse complement strand
TAGAGCAAGTTGTAGGGTATACATTTTGCCCTCGCTGCCATACCATATGTGGGTCGGGGCGAGGGTGATGAGTAACATGGCGAACAAAGCCACTTGGCGACCCAATAAACGCCGCGCCAAAACATACAGCAACGCCACCGAAAGCACCCCAAACAGCAACGAAAAATAACGCAGCGTAAAGTCACTGGTGCCGGTCAGGCTGAGCCAGCCGCGCAGTATGAGATGATAGAGTGGCCCATTCTGCCCGGGCTTGGCAAAATTGGCAAAGATGTCGCTGTATGGCGCAAATGCAAATCGCACCGAGTCCACCTCATCGCGCCACAGGCTTTCGCCGGTCAGATTGGCAATTCGCAACGCAAAAGCCAATAAAAGGATGAGGGCGGTTTTGAGGATGGGGTTTAGGGATTGGGGATTAAGGATTGGAGATTGATGGGTTTGTCTTTTGACTTTTGGCTTTTGCTGCACAATCCGAATTGTATAATCGCCCATCGCCTATAATTCTTAATCCCTAATCTTCCATCCCTAATCTCTACCCCCAAACCCCAAACCCTATCTTTATCTATGGCCGATGTTCTCCCTCCTAACAATATTGAAGCTGAAGAGGCGGTACTCGGCTCATTGATGATTGACCCCAGCGCCGCGCCGCGTGTGGCTACCTTTTTGCGGGCAGCCGATTTTTATGTGGTCAAACATGGCTGGATTTACACCGCCATTCAAACTTGCGGCCCAGAAGCCGATTTGCTGACGGTGGCAGCCAATTTAGCCAGCCAAAATTTGCTGGAAGAAGTGGGCGGCGAAAGCTATCTCACCCAAATTATGGCCTCGGTGCCAACGGCGCTTAATGTCGAGGCTTATGGGCATTTGGTCGAAGATATGGCCTTGCGGCGGCGTATGTTGAACGCGGCAGGCGATGTCGCTAAGATCGCCTACGACACCACCAAAGCCATTCAACAAGTGATCGAGCAAAGCGAAGCCACAATTTTTGGTGTGTCTGAGCAGCGCATGGCCGGGCAGATGGTGCCGATGAAGAAGGCGGTTGATGACTTTTTCACCCGCATCGAATATTTACACGAGCATAAAGACGAACCGTTGGGCATCCCCACTGGTTTTAATGAGCTTGATCGCATGTTGGGCGGTTTGCAACGTGGCGATTTGTTGATTATTGCGGCCAGGCCGGGCGTGGGAAAAACGAGCCTTATGTTGAATCTCGGCTACAACGCCTCATTTCGGCATCGGCAACGGGTGGCGATTTTTAGCCTTGAGATGGGTAACGAGCAATTGGTGCAGCGTTTTGTCAGCACCGAAACCGGCATCGAAGGGCAACGGCTGCGCACCGGAACCTTGTCAGATGACGAGTGGGGGCGCATGTCGCAAGTGTGTTTGCAAATGTCGGAAATGCCGATGTTTCTCGACGATTCGCCCGCGCTTAGTCCACTCGATTTGCGTGTAAAGGCGCGGCGCATTTATCAAGAGCATGGGCTAGACCTGATCATTGTCGATTATTTGCAACTCATGCAAGGCGATTCGAAAGATGGCAAAGGCGGTGGCGAAAACCGGGTGCAAGAAATTAGCTATATCTCGCGCTCGCTCAAACAAATTGCGCGTGAGCTAAAAGTGCCGCTCATCGCCGGTAGCCAGCTTTCGCGCACCGTCGAGCAACGCTCTGACAAGCGCCCGATGTTGAGTGACTTGCGTGAATCAGGTTGCTTAGCCGGAGGCACACTTGTGACCTTGGGAAGCGGCGCACGTGTGCCAATTCGTGACCTCGCAGGCAAGTCAGAGTTTGAAGTGTTAGCGCTTGATCAAACGACTTTAAAGTTGAGCATTGCTCATGTAAGCCGCGCTTTTTGCACTGGCGTGAAGCCTATTTATGAAATGGTTACGCGCTTGGGGCGGCGTATTAAAGCCACCGCGAATCATAAATTTTGCACTATTGACGGTTGGCAGAGGTTAGATCATCTCGCGAAGGGGATGCGAATCGCGTTGCCTAGGCAGATTGATTGTGCAAGCTCTCAACTTATGACCAATGAGGCTCTAGCCTTATTGGGACATCTTATTGGGGGTGGTTGCACTTTACCTAAGCATGCAATTCAATACACCACACGTGAAGCAGATCTAGCTCAAATTGTGCTTGAGTTCGCTCAAAAAGTGTTTGGAGATGAAGTGTCGCCCCGCATTAAGCGTGAGCGAAATTGGTTTCAGGTTTATTTGACCTCGACCCGAAAGCATACACATCATGTTCGAAGCGCAGTAGCAGAGTGGCTCGATCAATTGGGTGTCTGGGGGTTGCGTTCGCAAGAAAAGAGAGTACCGCAAACACTATTTTCTTTACCAACATCAGCGCTTGCGGTATTTTTGCGGCATCTGTGGGCTACAGATGGTTGTGTTCGTATGCCAAGAAACCAATCTCGTCATCCTGCGGTTTATTATGCGAGCAGCAGCCCACAACTTGCTCAAGATGTTCAATCGTTATTATTGCGTTTCGGTATTAATGCAAGAATTAAATGCGTTTCACAGAAAGGTAAGGGGCGAGATCAATACCATGTGCGTGTAACAGGTAAGTCAGACCTATTGACTTTTTGTAGACAAATTGGGGCGGTTGGGCAATATAAGACAGAAAGCTTAATGGCAATTGAGCAATCGATAGTGACAAAAATCGAAAACACCAACCGCGATGTCATTCCTCATGAAGTCTGGCAGCGTATTGTTGTTCCAACCATGCGTCAACGCCATATTTCACATCGGCAATTGCATGAACGTTTGAATATGGCCTATAGCGGCATGACAATTTTTAAGCAAAATATTAGCCGAGAACGAGCGAATCGAGTTGCCAATGCCATAGAAAGTGAAGAATTAAGACAACTTTCTAATAGCAGTATTTATTGGGATGAAATCGTTTCAATCACATCCTATGGGGAAGAAGAAGTATTTGATCTAACCGTTCCCGGGCCACATAATTTTGTAGCAAACGATATTTTTGCACACAATAGCATCGAACAAGACGCTGACATCGTAAGCTTTATTTACCGCGATGAAATGTATAACCCTGATACGGAATTTAAAAATATCGCTGAATTAATCATCGCCAAAAATCGTAATGGCCCAACAGGTAAAGTCGATCTTTTCTTCGATAAAAGCTTAACTGCCTTTAGAAATTTGGCCCGTGAAAAAGTGAATATTCAGTAGGGGTACGGCTTGCCGTGCTTTTCTGCGCATCGTAAGATTGCGAATCGCAAGTCAGCTATTGAGAAAACCCGATTAAAGTGAGTCGCGTAAGCCGGGCCACACAGTTATCTTTGGTTTCAGTCAACGACACATTAATTTCTTCACCTACTTTTACCTTGCGCGTCATTTCGCTCAACAGCTTGCTATCGGCTGCGGCCTTAACCATGTAGGGCACGCTAATCTCACGATGCCCCAATTTAGCAGGCAAATGGGTAAATAATTGCACATTGTCAAAGTCAATTTTGACCAAGGTCATGCGGGCTTGAATGGTGTTTTGCATCATTTTCATCATTTTTACGGGGCTTGCGCTAATAAATAGGCGCGTTGGGTGGCTACCTCAACCCCATCATAAGGCGCACGCACCTCAATCTGCTCTAGCCAAAAACCGGCCTCGATAAACCCCTGCTCAAGTTCTTCGCGGGTGTAAAAATAAAATGTCACATTGACAGGGCGACCCCACCATTCTGTGAGGTGATTGTCTTGCCATTGCTGGTCTTGCAAATGAAACGAGGCCAGCAAGTAGCCCTGTGGCTTTAACACCCGTTTCAATTGGCGCAATACCTCAACCAATTCATCATGTGGGGTATGCACAATCGAATAAAACGCCACAATGCCATCTAATGACGCATCATCTAAATGCAAACTGCGCATATCACCCAGCCAAAATTCAATATCGGGGTTAAATAACTGTGCCTGCTCAATCATGGCGGGCGACACATCGCAGCCAAACACATTGGCCCCAGCATCACGCAAAAAACGGGTGATATGCCCCGGCCCGCAGCCCACATCGCAGATTTGCCCGCCTTTTGTTAGCGCAACAAATTGGCTTAACAAGGCGCGATCAAACGGCTTGTGCGCCAACTCACCCGCCACATGGTTTACATAATCGGCAGCAACGGCGTTATATGAATCAATCACACTCATAGTTGTTAATTTACGCGCTTCAAAAAGTCGCGTGCTAACTCAGCCAAACGGTCAACCTCAAGCAAAAACGCATCGTGCCCATAATCGCTATCAATCTCAACATAAGTGGCATCGATATCGTTTTGCAACAGTGCCCGCACCAATTCTTTTGATTGCCACGATGGATATAGCCAATCGGAGGTATAACTCATGACCAAAAATTTGGCGCTGGTTTTGCGAAAAGCATCGGCCAAGGATGGCAAGCCATTCGACAAATCAAAATAATCCATCGCTTTGCTCAAATATAAAAACGAATTAGCATCAAAACGCTTGGTAAATGAAAACCCGCGATAGTTTAAATAGCTCTCCACCTCAAATTCGGCCTCAAATGAATAGCCGTAATCGGTGTTATTACGCAGCCGCCGCCCAAATTTGTCACGCATCGAGGCATCGCTCAAAAAGGTGATGTGCCCGATCATACGCGCCACCGCCAAACCAGAATCGGGGCGCGGGCCATCATAATAATTGCCCTTATTCCAATTTGGATCAGCATAAATACATTGGCGTGGCACTTCGTTTAAGGCAATGGTTTGGGGCGATAACCGCGCAGTACTGGCCAACACAATCGCCGTTTTGAGGCGATCTGGGTAACTTACAGCCCATTGCAACGCCTGCATCCCGCCCATACTGCCACCAGTCACACTCAGCCATTGCCCAATGCCAAGATGATCGGTGAGCAAGCGCTGTGCCTCGACCATATCGGCAATGGTGACGATGGGAAAAGTGAGGGCATAGGGTTTGCCCGTTTTGGGGTTGATGGCACTTGGGCCAGTACTACCAGCACAGCCACCCAACACATTCGAGCACACCACAAAATACTTGTCAGTATCAAAGGCCTTGCCCGGCCCGACGGCATCATCCCACCAGCCTACTTTTTTGTCATCGTCGCTGTAATATCCGGCCACATGGGCATCACCGCTCCAAGCATGGCAAATCAAAATGGCGTTGCTTTTCTCAGCGTTTAGCGTACCATACGTTTCATAAGCAATCGTAATCGGCCCCAGCGTGGCCCCGCTTTGCAAGCGTAAGTCGCCTGAATAATGGAAGAATTGAGTTTGGGCAAGCATATTAGAAAAAGTTGAGAGTTAAGAGTTGAGAGTTGAGGGTGGAGACAAGGATTAGAGTTTTGCGATTAAGCCACGCACAAGTCGACGAATTTCTTCTATCTGGTTGTGTGCAGTATCCATTTCATCTGATGAAATATAACCAAGTTGCTCTGCAATAATAATTTGTGTGTCAACTTCACAGCTAGACCCTAATGCAATAAACAAAAACTGTTTAAATTCATTTGAATGTTGCCGGCATTGACCTTCTGCGATATTAGATGGAATCGATACAGCCGCACGTTGAATTTGGCTCGACAGTGCATAAGTTTCTGAATTGGGGAATTTTTTTGTAAGTTGATAGATTGTTTTTACTAATTGCAAACCCTTTTGCCAAGCAAGTAAATCTCGATAATCACGAAATTTTTTTGTGTCGCTCATAATGTTATGCGCCCGATATAACAAAAGTGAACTTTTGTTATATCGGGCCTATAGTCGTTTTAACTCTCAACCCTCAACTCTCAACTCTCAACTCTCAACTCTCAACTCTGAAGCGCCTGATCAAGATCCCACAAAATGTCGTTAATGTCTTCGAGACCAATGCTAAGGCGGATGAAGTCATCAGAGACACCGGTGAGGGCTTGCTCTTCGGCAGTGAGTTGGCTGTGGGTGGTGCTAGCCGGGTGAATGGCCAGCGATTTGGCA